>NZ_JBAGJZ010000006.1:0-227530 GCF_037034285.1 Streptomyces tyrfis
TGCCGTCCTGATCCGGTTTCGGCCGATACGCTGGACAGATCCGCGAGACTCCGTGCATGGGAGCACTGATGAGCGTCGAACCCGAGGCCGACGAGCCGAGGTGGGCGGTTCCGCCCGTGGGCGGCTGGACCGCCGATGACCTGGACACACTCCCGAATCTGCCTCCGCACACGGAGCTGATCGACGGGAGCCTCGTTTTCGTGAGTCCGCGGACCCTGTTCCATTCACGGGCAGTCAGCTTCTTCGAATGGCAGCTTCAGTCACTGGCGCCCCCCGGTCTGGAGGTCGTGCGCGAGTTCACCGTCGACATCGACCGTCACAATCGGCCCGAACCCGATGTGATCGTCGTGGACGGCGAGGTCGTCCGGGATCCGGGCCAGACACGTTTCCCGGCCGCGTCCGTGCGACTCGCCGTCGAAGTCGTGTCCGAGGAGTCCCTGACCCGGGACCGGGAGACCAAGCCCGTGAAGTACGCACGGGCGCGTATCCCCCACTACTGGCGGGTGGAGAACCATGACGGCAGGGCGGTGGTCTACGTCTTCGAACTGGAGCCGTCGACCGGGGCCTATGCCTACACCTCCACCGGGATCTTCCACGACCGGATGAAGGTCTCCGTCCCCTTCCCGGTCGACCTCGACCTCACCGCCATCACCGCTCGCCGCGGGGCGGCGGCCCCGGAGTAGCCCGGCGCCGCCGCCCCGCCCGCTCACTCGTACTCGGGCGGCGGCTCCTCGTCCCAGTCGAACCCCGGGTCGTCGAACGCGGCCGGGGCCGCGGCGGCGCGCGCGGGGGCGGCCGGAGCAGCCGGGGCGGGAGCGGTCGCGGCCGGACGTGTCTCGCGGGCCGGGGCCGTCGCCGGGGCGGCCTGCTGGATCGCGTCCTGCCGGGGGGCCGCCTCGGCGTCCGGCGTCCCCGCCGGGTCCGCGAGCGAGGCCAGCACCTCCAGGACGCCCTCCCCGTACGTCGCCAGCTTCTTCTCGCCCAGGCCGCTGACGCCGCCCAGCGCGGCCACCGAGTCCGGACGGGCCGTGGCGATCTCGCGCAGGGTCGCGTCGTGGAAGATGACGTACGCCGGGACGCCCTGCTCCTTCGCCCGGGCCCCGCGCCAGGCCCGCAGCGCCTCGAAGACCGGAACGGCCTCGGGCGCCAGCTCGGCGGTGGCGGCCGCCCGGGACTTCGTCCCGCGCTCGCCCCGCGTGGAGCCGGAGCGCGAGGCGGGCTTCGCCGCCTCCTTGCGGAGCGGCACCTCCCGCTGCCCGCCGAGCACCGTGCCGCTGTCCTCCGTCAGCACCAGCGTGCCGTACTCGCCCTCGACCGCGAGCAGCCCCTGGGCCAGCAACTGCCGCACCACGCCCCGCCATTCGGCCTCGGACAGCTCGCCGCCGATGCCGAAGACCGAGAGCTGGTCGTGGTCGAACTGGATGATCTTCGCGGTCTTGCGGCCGAGCAGGATGTCGATGATCTGGCCCGCGCCGAACTTCTGCCCGCGCTCCCGCTTCAGCCGTACCACCGTCGACAGCAGCTTCTGCGCGGCGACCGTGCCGTCCCAGGTCTCGGGCGGGGTGAGGCAGGTGTCGCAGTTGCCGCAGCTCGCGTCGGCCGGCTCCTGGCCGAAGTACCGCAGCAGCCGGCCGCGGCGGCACTGGGCCGTCTCGCACAGGGCCAGCATCGCGTCCAGATGGGCCGCGGCGCGGCGGCGGAAAGCCTCGTCGCCCTCGCCGCCCTGGATGAGCTTGCGCTGCTGGACGACGTCCTGGAGGCCGTAGGCCATCCACGCCGTGGACGGCAGCCCGTCACGGCCGGCGCGCCCGGTCTCCTGGTAGTACCCCTCGACCGACTTCGGCAGATCGAGATGGGCGACGAACCGCACGTCCGGCTTGTCGATGCCCATGCCGAAGGCGATGGTCGCGACGACGACCAGCCCCTCCTCGCGCAGGAACCGGGACTGGTGCGCGGCGCGGGTACCCGCGTCCAGACCCGCGTGGTACGGGACGGCCTCGATGCCGTTGCGGCAGAGGTACTCGGCGGTCTTCTCCGTCGCGTTGCGCGACAGGCAGTAGACGATGCCCGCGTCCCCGGCGTGCTCCTCCTTGAGGAAGGACAGCAGCTGCTTCTTCGGGTCGGCCTTGGGCACGATCCGGTACTGGATGTTGGGCCGGTCGAAGCTGGCGACGAAGTGCTTGGCGTCGGGCATGCCGAGGCGCCGGGTGATCTCCTCGTGCGTGGCGTTCGTCGCGGTGGCGGTCAGGGCGATGCGCGGCACGTCGGGCCAGCGCTCCCCGAGGACCGACAGGGCCAGGTAGTCCGGGCGGAAGTCGTGGCCCCACTGGGCGACGCAGTGCGCCTCGTCGATCGCGAAGACGGAGATATCGCCGCGCGCGAGCAGGTTCAGCGTGGTGTCCAGCCGCAGCCGCTCCGGGGCCAGGTAGAGCACGTCGAGCTCGCCCGCGAGGAACTGGGCCTCCATCGAACGGCGCTCGTCGAGGTCCTGCGTGGAGTTGACGAAGCCGGCCCGCACCCCGAGCGCCCGCAGGGCGTCCACCTGGTCCTGCATCAGGGCGATCAGCGGGGAGACGACCACGCCCGTGCCGGGGCGGACCAGGGCCGGGATCTGGTAGCACAGGGACTTCCCGCCGCCGGTCGGCATGAGCACGACGGCGTCGCCGCCCGCCACCACATGGTCGACGATCGCCTCCTGCTCGCCGCGGAACTCCTCGTATCCGAACACGCGGTGCAGGGTCCGCCGTGCTTCGCTCCCGGTCACATCCATGGTCCCGCCCGTCGTGCTCGTCCGCCTGGTCCCCCGGTGCCGTCCCGGTCCGCCGGCCCGGCCGCCGCGCCGGTGCCCCCGGAGCGTCCGCCGCGCCCGCCCGTCCGGACACCGCTCACTGCCACGATAGGCGGCGGATACGACAACGCCGGACGGGCTTGACTTCCGAAGCCCGTCCGGCGCCGTGCGCGGCCGCGTATCGGCCGTACGCGTGTGCGCTACCTCACGAAGACCCCCGCCTGGCCCGCGAGGTCCAGGAAGTACTGCGGGGCCAGGCCCAGCACCAGGGTCACCGCGACACCGACCGCGATCGTCGTCATCGTCAGCGGGGACGGGACGGCTACCGACGGGCCGTCCGCCTTCGGCTCGCTGAAGAACATCAGCACGATGACCCGGATGTAGAAGAACGCGGCGATCGCCGACGAGATCACACCGACCACGACCAGCCCGGCCGCGCCGCCGTCCGCCGCCGCCTTGAAGACGGCGAACTTCCCGGAGAACCCGGAGGTCAGCGGGATGCCGGCGAAGGCCAGCAGGAACACCGCGAAGACCGCGGCGACCAGCGGGGAGCGCCGCCCCAGCCCCGCCCACTTCGACAGGTGCGTCGCCTCGCCGCCCGCGTCGCGCACCAGGGTGACGACGGCGAACGCGCCGACCGTGACGAAGGAGTACGCGCCCAGGTAGAAGAGGACCGACGAGACGCCGTCCGGGGTCGCCGCGATCACACCGGCGAGGATGAACCCGGCGTGCGCGATCGAGGAGTAGGCGAGCAGCCGCTTGATGTCGGTCTGGGTGATGGCGACGACCGCCCCGCCCAGCATCGTGAGGATCGCGACGGCCCACATGACCGGCCGCCAGTCCCAGGTGAGGCCCGGCAGCACCACGTACAGCAGGCGCAGCAGCGCGCCGAACGCGGCGACCTTGGTGGCGGCGGCCATGAACCCGGTGACCGGGGTCGGGGCGCCCTGGTAGACGTCCGGGGTCCACATGTGGAACGGGACGGCGCCGACCTTGAAGAGCAGACCGGTCAGGATCATCGCCCCGCCGATCAGCAGCAGCGCGTCGTTGCCCATGGTCGAGGCCAGCGCCGGGTCGACGCCGGTGACGGAGCCGTCGACCACGCTCGCGACGGTCGCGTAGGAGACGGAGCCCGCGTACCCGTACAGCAGGGCGATCCCGAAGAGCAGGAACGCCGACGAGAAGGCGCCGAGCAGGAAGTACTTCACCGCCGCCTCCTGCGACATCAGCCGCTTGCGGCGGGCGACGGCGCACAGCAGGTAGAGCGGGAGGGAGAAGACCTCCAGGGCCACGAAGAGGGTCAGCAGGTCGTTGGCGGCCGGGAAGACCAGCATGCCCGCGATCGAGAAGAGGACCAGCGGGAACACCTCGGTGGTGGTGAACCCGGCCCTGACCGCGGCCTTCTCGCTGTCGCTGCCGGGGACCGAGGCGGCCTGGGCGGCGAAGGAGTCCACATGGCCGCCGTGCGAGGCGGGGTCCAGCCGCCGCTCGGCGAAGGTGAAGACGGCGACCAGCGAGGTCAGCAGGATGACGCCCTGCAGGAACAGCGCCGGGCCGTCGACGGCGACGGCGCCCATCGCGGCGATGTGCGCCTTCGTCGTGGCGTATCCCCCGGCCGCGAGGCCGACGATCGCGGCGAACGCGGCGGCGAGGGCGACGACGGTCAGGAAGACCTGCGTGTAGTACCGCGACCGGCGCGGCACGAACGCCTCGACGAGCACGCCCACGACGGCCGCGCCGATCACGATCAGCACCGGCAGCAGCTGCCGGTACTCGATGACGGGCGCCGTGAACTTCTCGACCGGGGCGGCCGAGGTCACCCCGCCCGCCGTCGCCCACAGGCTGTGGACAGCTGTTGCGCTCACTTGGCGGCCTCCACCTCAGGCTGGGGGTCCTTCTTCTGGACGTCCGACATGGTGTGCTGCACCGCCGGGTTCACGATCTCGGTCAGCGGCTTCGGATAGACCCCCAGGAACAGCAGCATCGCGATCAGCGGCAGGACCACCGCCAGCTCCCGGACCTTGAGGTCCGCCATGCCCCGGACCTCGGCCTTCACCGGGCCGGTCATCGTCCGCTGGTAGAGGACGAGGACGTACAGCGCGGCGAGCACGATGCCGGTGGTGGCGATGACGCCGGCCGCCGGGTACGCGCTGAACGCGCCGACCAGGACCAGGAACTCGCTGACGAACGGGGCGAGTCCGGGCAGCGACAGGGTGGCCAGACCGCCGATCAGGAAGGTGCCGGCCAGGACCGGCGCCACCTTCTGCACTCCGCCGTAGTCGGCGATGAGCCGCGACCCGCGCCGGCTGATCAGGAAGCCCGCCACCAGCATCAGCGCGGCGGTCGAGATCCCGTGGTTGACCATGTACAGCGTGGCGCCGGACTGGCCCTGGCTGGTCATCGCGAAGATGCCGAGGACGATGAAGCCGAAGTGCGAGATCGACGCGTAGGCGATCAGCCGCTTGATGTCGCGCTGGCCGACGGCGAGCAGCGCCCCGTACACGATGCTGATCAGCGCCAGAACGACGATCACCGGCGTCGCCCACTTGCTGGCCCCCGGGAAGAGCTGGAGGCAGAAGCGGAGCATCGCGAACGTGCCGACCTTGTCGACGACGGCGGTGATCAGGACGGCGACCGGGGAGGTCGCCTCGCCCATGGCGTTGGGCAGCCAGGTGTGCAGCGGCCACAGCGGGGCCTTCACCGCGAAGGCGAAGAAGAAGCCGAGGAAGAGCCAGCGCTCCGTGCTCGTCGCCATGGAGAGCGTGCCGTCGGCGCGGGCCTGGGCGATCTCGGAGAGCGAGAACGTCCCCGCGACCACGTACAGCCCGATCACCGCGGCCAGCATGACGAGCCCGCCGACCAGGTTGTAGAGGAGGAACTTCACCGCGGCGTACGAGCGCTGCGCCGCCGCGTTCTCGATGCCGCCCGCCGCGGAGCCCGAGGCGGCCCGGTCCCCGAAGCCGCCGATGAGGAAGTACATCGGGATGAGCATGGCCTCGAACAGGACGTAGAAGAGGAAGACGTCGGTGGCCTCGAAGGAGAGGATCACCATCGCCTCCGTCATCAGCATCAGGGCGAAGAAGCCCTGGGTGGGCCGCCACCGGTAGGGACGGGTCCCGTCGCGGCCTCCCCCGCTCGGGCGGGGGGAGCCCGGGGCCGGGTCGGCGTCGTGCCAGCCGGCCAGGATGATGAACGGCATGAGCAGCGCGGTCAGCGCCAGCAGCGCCACCCCGATGCCGTCCACGCCCAGTTCGTAGCGGACGCCGAAGTCCTTGATCCAGGCGTGCGACTCGGTGAGCTGGTAGCGGGCGCCGCCGGGCTCGAACCGGGCCAGCGCGACGCCCGCCAGGGCGAGCGTGCCCAGCGAGAACAGCAGCGCCGTCCATTTCGCGGCGGTGCGCCGGGCGGCCGGGACCGCGGCGGTGGCGACGGCGCCGATCGCCGGGAGCGCCGCCGTCGCCGTCAGGAGGGGAAAGGACATGTGATCAGACCGCCCTCATCAGCAGGGTCGCGGCGATGAGGATCGCCGTACCGCCGAACATCGAGACCGCGTAGGAGCGGGCGTAGCCGTTCTGCAGCTTGCGGAGCCTTCCGGAGAGCCCGCCCATGGTGGCGGCCGTGCCGTTGACGACGCCGTCGACCAGGGTGTGGTCGACGTACACCAGGGAGCGGGTGAGGTGCTCGCCGCCGCGGACCAGGACCACGTGGTTGAAGTCGTCCTGGAGGAGGTCGCGGCGGGCCGCCCGGGTGAGCAGCGAGCCGCGCGGGGCGGTGACCGGCACCGGTCCGCGTCCGTACATCGCCCAGGCGAGGGCGGCGCCGACGACCAGGACCACCATGGTGGCGGCCGTGATGGTGGCGGCGCCGACCGGGGCGTGTCCGTGGCTGTGTCCGGTGACCGGCTCCAGCCACTTCAGGAAGCGGTCGCCCACGGAGAACAGGCCGCCCGCGAAGACCGAGCCGAAGGCCAGCACGATCATGGGGACGGTCATCGACTTCGGGGACTCGTGCGGGTGCGGCTCGTTGCCGTCCGCGTCGGGCTGCCAGCGCTTCTCGCCGAAGAACGTCAGCAGCATCACGCGCGTCATGTAGAACGCGGTGATCGCGGCGCCCAGCAGGGCCACCGAGCCGAGGATCCAGCCCTCGGCGCCGCCCTTGGCGAAGGCCGCCTCGATGATCTTGTCCTTGGAGAAGAAGCCGGACAGGCCGGGGAAGCCGATGATCGCCAGATAGCCGAGGCCGAAGGTGACGAAGGTGACCGGCATGTACTTCCGCAGGCCGCCGTACCTGCGCATGTCGACCTCGTCGTTCATGCCGTGCATGACCGAGCCGGCCCCGAGGAAGAGCCCGGCCTTGAAGAAGCCGTGCGTCACCAGGTGCATGATCGCGAAGACATAGCCGATCGGGCCGAGCCCGGCGGCCAGGACCATGTACCCGATCTGGGACATCGTCGACCCGGCGAGGGCCTTCTTGATGTCGTCCTTGGCGCAACCGACGATCGCACCGAAGAGCAGCGTGACCGCGCCGACGATCGCCACGACGAGCTGCGCGTCGGGCGCGGCGTCGAAGATCGCGCCGGAGCGGACGATGAGGTAGACGCCCGCGGTCACCATGGTCGCGGCGTGGATGAGGGCGGAGACCGGGGTCGGGCCCTCCATCGCGTCACCGAGCCAGGACTGGAGCGGCACCTGGGCCGACTTGCCGCAGGCGGCGAGCAGCAGCATCAGGCCGATCGCCGTCAGCCTGCCCTCGCCGGTGTCCCCGGTCGAGGCCAGCACCGGGCCGAACGCGAAGGTGCCGAAGGTGGTGAACATCAGCATGATCGCGATCGACAGGCCCATGTCGCCGACGCGGTTGACCAGGAACGCCTTCTTCGCGGCGGTGGCCGCGCTGGGCTTGTGCTGCCAGAAGCCGATCAGCAGGTACGAGGCCAGGCCGACGCCCTCCCAGCCGGCGTACAGCAGCAGGTAGTTGTCGGCGAGGACCAGCAGCAGCATCGCCGCGAGGAACAGGTTGAGATAGCCGAAGAAGCGGCGTCGGCGCTCGTCGTGCGCCATGTAGCCGACCGAGTAGAGGTGGATCAGGGTGCCGACGCCGGTGATCAGCAGCACGAACGTCATCGAGAGCTGGTCGAGCTGGAAGGCCACGTCGGCCCGGAAGCCCTCGACCGGGATCCAGCTGAACAGCTTCTGGTGCAGGGCCCGGTCGTCCGCGGCCCTGCCCAGCATGTCGGTGAAGAGCACCGCGCCGATGACGAACGACACGGCGGCGAGCAGGGTGCCGATCCAGTGTCCGGAGCGGTCGAGCCGTCGGCCGCCGCAGAGCAGGACGGCCGCTCCGAGCAGGGGCGCCGCGATGAGCAGCGCAATCAGGTTCTCCACGTTTCAACGTCCCCTCAGAGCTTCATCAGGCCGGCGTCGTCGACCGAGGCCGAGTGGCGGGAACGGAACACCGACACGATGATCGCGAGCCCCACCACGACCTCGGCGGCGGCGACGACCATCGTGAAGAACGCGATGATCTGGCCGTCGAGGTTGCCGTGCATCCGGGAGAAGGTCACGAGCGCGAGGTTGCAGGCGTTGAGCATCAGCTCCACGCACATGAACAGGATGATCGCGTTCCGCCGGATCAGGACTCCGGCCGCGCCGATGGTGAACAACAAGGCTGCGAGGTAGAGGTAGTTGACCGGATTCACTTGGCGACCCCCTCTGTCTTGTTGTCGCGGCCCTCGTTGTTCCGGCCGCCCGCCGCGCCGTCGCGGCCCTCGCCGTCGCGCCCGAGCCGCTCCTCGGAGCGCTGCTCCAGTACCCGGAGCTGCTCCAGGGACTCGCCCGACACGTCGCGGATCTGGCCGCGTTCGCGCAGCGTCCGCATGACGGTGAGCTCGGCCGGTGTGCCGTCCGGGAGCAGGCCCGGGATGTCCACGGCGTTGTGCCGGGCGTAGACGCCGGGGGCGGGCAGCGGCGGCAGCTGGACTCCCTCGCGCACCCGCGCCTCGGCCAGCTCCCGCTGGGTGCGGGCCCGTTCGGTGCGCTCGCGGTGGGTGAGCACCATCGCGCCGACCGTCGCCGTGATCAGCAGGGCGCCGGTGATCTCGAACGCGAAGACGTACTTGGTGAAGATGAGGGCGGCCAGCCCCTCGACGTTCCCGCCGTGGGCGCCGTTGGCGGCGCCGAGCCCGTTGAAGGTGTCCAGCGAGGCGTTGCCGATGCCCGCGATCAGCAGGACGCCGAAGCCGATCCCGCAGCCCGCGGCCAGCCAGCGCTGCCCCTTGATGGTCTCCTTCAGCGAGTCGGCCGCCGTGACGCCGACGAGCATGACGACGAAGAGGAACAGCATCATGATCGCGCCGGTGTAGACGACGATCTGGACGATGCCGAGGAAGTAGGCGCCGTTGGCGAGATAGAACACCGCCAGGACGATCATGGTCCCGGCGAGGCTCAGCGCGCTGTGCACGGCTTTTCTCATCAGCACGGTGGACAGCGCGCCGATGACGGCGACGATGCCCAGCACCCAGAACTGCACGGCCTCCCCGGTCGAGGTCTGGGAGGCCGCGGCGGCCAGGGCCGTCATGCGTCCACCCCCCGCGCCGAGCCGTCGTTCTCGCGGTCGCCGCCGGACCGGGCGGCGTCGTCCGAGGGCTTCTCGCCCTTGGAGACGGCGGTCTGACGCACCGTGCCGGGCGCGGCCCCGGTGACCAGGCCGCGGTAGTAGTCCTGCTCGTCCATCCCCGGATGGATCGCGTGCGGGGTGTCGACCATGCCCTCCTCCAGGCCCGCGAGCAGCTCGTCCTTGGTGTAGATGAGGCTCTCGCGGGTGGTGTTGGCGAGCTCGAAGTCGTTGGTCATCGTGAGCGCCCGGGTCGGGCACGCCTCGATGCACAGCCCGCACAGGATGCAGCGCGCGTAGTTGATCTGGTAGACGCGGCCGTAGCGCTCGCCCGGCGAGTAGCGTTCCTCGTCGGTGTTGTCCGCGCCCTCCACGTAGATCGCGTCCGCCGGGCAGGCCCAGGCGCACAGCTCGCAGCCGACGCACTTCTCCAGCCCGTCCGGGTGACGGTTGAGCTGATGCCGGCCGTGGAAGCGCGGCGCCGTCACCTTCGGCGTCTCCGGATACTGCTCCGTCAGCCGCTTCTTGAACATGGCCTTGAAGGTCACGCCGAAGCCGGCGACGGGGTTCTGGAACTTCTCCTCCGAGGGCTCCTTGGACTCAGACACCGTCAGCCTCCTTTCCGTCACTCGAATCTCCGTCACGCTCAGTGTCCGACCCGCCACTGACAACGAGCTGCCGTTCGCCCCGCGGCCTGCGGCGCGGCACCGGCGGCAGGGTCTGTCCGGGCAGCGGCGGCACCGGGAATCCGCCCGCCATCGGGTCGAACTCGGGCGTCGGACCCGCCTGCGCCGCCTCGGCCCGGCCCTTCTTGTCGCGGAAGACGTCCGCGACGAAGGAGAGCAGCAGGACCGCGATCACCGCCCCGGCCACGTACAGCACGATGCGCGAGAAGTCGTAGCCGTCGTTGCGCAGCGCCCGCACGGTGGCGACCAGCATCAGCCAGACCACGGACACCGGGATCAGCACCTTCCAGCCGAGCTTCATCAGCTGGTCGTAGCGGACCCGGGGCAGCGTGCCGCGCAGCCAGATGAAGAAGAACAGCAGCAGCTGGACCTTGAGGACGAACCAGAGCATCGGCCACCAGCCGTGGTTCGCGCCCTCCCAGAAGGTGCTGATGGGCCAGGGGGCCCGCCAGCCGCCCAGGAACAGGGTGGTGGAGACCGCCGAGACGGTCACCATGTTCACGTACTCGGCGAGCATGAACATCGCGAACTTGATCGACGAGTACTCGGTGTTGAACCCGCCGACCAGGTCGCCCTCGGACTCCGGCATGTCGAACGGGGCCCGGTTGGTCTCCCCGACCATCGTGACGATGTAGATGAGGAAGGAGACCGGCAGCAGCAGGATGAACCAGCGGTCCTGCTGCGCCTCCACGATCTTCGAGGTCGACATCGACCCGGAGTAGAGGAAGACCGAGGCGAACGCGGCGCCCATCGCGATCTCGTAGCTGATCATCTGGGCGCAGGAGCGCAGCCCGCCCAGCAGCGGGTACGTCGACCCGGACGACCAGCCGGCCAGCACGATGCCGTAGATCCCGACCGAGGCGACCGCGAGGATGTAGAGCATCGCGATCGGCAGGTCGGTGAGCTGCATCGCCGTGCGGTGCCCGAAGACCGAGACCTCGTTGCCGGACGGGCCGAACGGGATCACGGCGATCGCCATGAACGCCGGGATGGCGGCCACGATCGGCGCGAGCACGTACACGACCTTGTCGGCGCGCCGGACGACGACGTCTTCCTTCAGCATCAGCTTCACGCCGTCGGCGAGCGACTGGAGCATGCCCCAGGGCCCGTTCCGGTTGGGGCCGATGCGCAGCTGCATCCAGGCGACGACCTTGCGCTCCCACACGATGGAGAACAGCACGGTCACCATCAGGAACGCGAAGCAGAAGACCGCCTTGACGACGACCAGCCACCACGGGTCGGCGCCGAACATCGACAGGTCCTCGGCGGCGAGCACCGCCCCGTGCGGTGCCGCGGCCAGTTGAGCGAAGGCAGTCACGCCCCCACCTCCGGTGTCGTGTCGTCGGTGGCCGGTGCGGCGGGGCCGATCCGGACCAGGCCGCCGGGCCGGGCGCCGGTGTCGGCCGGGACGCCCCGCCCGACGGAGTTCAGCGGCACCCAGACCACCCGGTCCGGCATGTCGGTGATCTTCAGCGGGAGTTCGACGCCGCCCGCCGGGCCGGTGACGGCCAGCAGCTCGCCGTCCGCGACGCCGGCCTCGGCCGCGGTGGCCGCGGAGAGCCGGGCGAGGGCGGCGTGCCGGGTGCCGGCCAGCGCCTCGTCGCCCTCCTGGAGCAGGCCCAGGTCGAGCAGCATCCGATGGCCGGCCAGGACGGCCTCGCCGTCGCCGGGCCGGGGCAGCGGGCGCGTCGCCTCGTCCGGGTCGCCGGCGTGCGCGCCGGCCCAGCCGCCGAGCCGGTCCAGCTCGCGGCGTACGGACTTCAGGTCGGGCAGCGCGAGCGGGGTGTCCATCGCGTCGGCCAGCATGTGCAGCGCCCGGGCGTCGGTCGGCGGGAGGGCCCGGGTCAGCTGCTCGGGCTTGAGCGCCGCCTCGAACGGCCGGGCCCTGCCCTCCCAGTTGAGGAAGGTCCCGGCCTTCTCCGCGACCGCGGCGACCGGCAGGACCACGTCGGCCCGCTCCGTGACCTCGCTCGGCCGCAGCTCCAGCGAGACCAGGAAGCCGACCCCGTCCAGGGCCTCCAGGGCCCGTGCCGGGTCCGGCAGGTCCGCGGGCTCGACGCCGGCGACGAGCAGCGCGCCCAGTTCGCCGGTGGCCGCCGCTTCCACGATCTGGCCGGTGTCGCGGCCGAACCGGGACGGGAGTTCGTCGACGCCCCAGACGGCCGCCACCTCGTCCCTGGCCCGCGGGTCGGTCGCCGGCCGCCCGCCGGGCAGCAGCGACGGAAGGAGTCCGGCCTCGATCGCGCCGCGCTCGCCGGCCCGGCGCGGGATCCACACCAGCTTCGCGCCGGTCGCGGTCGCGGCCCGCACCGCGGCGGTCAGCCCGCCGGGCACGGCGGCCAGCCGTTCGCCGACCACGATCACGGCGCCGTCGCCGCGCAGCGCCTCGGCCGCCGCGGCCCCGTCGCCCTCCAGTCCGGCGCCGCCCGCGAGGGCGTCCAGCCACTGGGGCTCGGTGCCGGGCGCGGCGGGCAGCAGCGTGCCGCCCGTCTTGGTGAGGCCGCGGGTGGCGTGCGAGGCGACGGCGAAGGTGCGCTGTCCGTGCTTGCGCATCGCCTTGCGCAGCCGCAGGAAGACGCCGGGCGACTCCTCCTCCGACTCGAAGCCGACCAGCAGCACCGCGGGGGCCTTCTCCAGCGAGGCGTAGGTGACGCCCGTGCTTCCCGGTTCCAGGTCCCGGCCGCGTCCGGCGACGCGGGCGGCCAGGAAGTCGGCCTCCTCGCCGCTGTGCGCGCGGGCCCGGAAGTCGACGTCGTTGGTGTCGAGGACGACCCGGGCGAACTTGCCGTACGCGTACGCGTCCTCGACGGTCAGCCGGCCGCCGGCCAGGACGCCCGCCCGGCCGCGCGCGGCGGCGAGCCCGGCGGCCGCGGCGGCCAGGGCCTCGGGCCAGCTCGCCGGTTCCAGGACCCCGTCCGCGTTCCGTACCAGCGGGGTGGTGAGCCGGTCCCTCTGCTGCGCGTAGCGGAAGGCGAAGCGGCCCTTGTCGCAGATCCACTCCTCGTTGACCTCGGGGTCGTCGGCGGCGAGCCGCCGCATGACCTTGCCGCGCCGGTGGTCGGTGCGGGTGGCGCAGCCGCCCGCGCAGTGCTCGCACACCGACGGCGACGACACCAGGTCGAAGGGGCGGGAGCGGAACCGGTACGCGGCCGAGGTCAGCGCCCCGACCGGGCAGATCTGGATGGTGTTCCCGGAGAAGTACGACTCGAAGGGGTCGCCCTCGCCGGTGCCGACCTGCTGGAGCGCGCCGCGCTCGATCAGCTCGATCATCGGGTCGCCCGCGACCTGGTTGGAGAACCGGGTGCAGCGGGCGCAGAGCACGCACCGCTCCCGGTCCAGCAGCACCTGGGCGGAGATCGGGACGGGCTTCTCGTACGTCCGCTTCATCCCGTCGAACCGGGACTCGGCGCCGCCGTGCGACATCGCCTGGTTCTGCAGCGGGCACTCGCCGCCCTTGTCGCAGACCGGGCAGTCCAGCGGGTGGTTGATGAGCAGCAGCTCCATCACACCCTTCTGCGCCTTCTCCGCGACGGGCGAGGTGAGCTGGGTGCGCACCACCATGCCGTCGGTGCAGGTGATGGTGCACGACGCCATCGGCTTGCGCTGGCCCTCGACCTCGACGATGCACTGGCGGCAGGCGCCGGCCGGGTCGAGGAGCGGGTGGTCGCAGAAGCGCGGGATCTCGATGCCGAGGAGCTCGGCGGCGCGGATGACCAGGGTGCCCTTGGGCACGCTGATCTCGATGCCGTCGATCGTCAGTGTGACGAGGTCCTCGGGCGGGACGGCCGCCTCGCCGCCCCCGGTGGGCGCGCTCGTGGTGACGGTCATGCGTTCACCCCCTGGTGAGCGGTCGTGTCGTCGTCGGCCCAGGCGGTCGACCTGGCGGGATCGAAGGGGCAGCCACGGCCCGTGATGTGCTGCTCGTACTCCTCGCGGAAGTACTTCAGCGAGGAGAAGATCGGCGAGGCGGCGCCGTCGCCGAGGGCGCAGAAGGACTTGCCGTTGATGTTGTCGGCGATGTCGTTGAGCTTGTCGAGATCGTCCATCCGGCCCTTGCCCGCCTCGATGTCGCGAAGCAACTGGACGAGCCAGTACGTCCCCTCGCGGCAGGGCGTGCACTTGCCGCAGGACTCATGGGCGTAGAACTCGGTCCAGCGGGTGACGGCCCGCACCACGCAGGTGGTCTCGTCGAAGCACTGGAGCGCCTTGGTGCCGAGCATGGATCCGGCGGCGCCGACGCCCTCGTAGTCGAGCGGCACGTCGAGGTGCTCGTCGGTGAACATCGGGGTGGAGGAGCCGCCGGGGGTCCAGAACTTCAGCCGGTGCCCGGGGCGGATGCCGCCGCTCATGTCGAGCAGCTGGCGCAGGGTGATGCCGAGCGGCGCCTCGTACTGCCCGGGGTTCGCGACGTGGCCGCTGAGCGAGTACAGCGTGAAGCCGGGGGACTTCTCGCTGCCCATGGACCTGAACCAGTCCTTGCCCCGGTTCAGGATCGCGGGAACCGAGGCGATGGACTCGACGTTGTTCACCACGGTGGGGCAGGCGTACAGACCGGCGACCGCGGGGAAGGGGGGACGCAGCCGGGGCTGGCCGCGCCGTCCTTCGAGGGAGTCGAGCAGGGCCGTCTCCTCGCCGCAGATGTACGCGCCGGCGCCCGCGTGCACGGTGAGCTCCAGGTCGAGCCCGGAGTCCAGGATGTTCGTGCCGAGGAGACCCGCCGCGTACGCCTCGCGCACGGCCTCGTGCAGCCGCCGCAGCACGGGGACGACCTCGCCGCGCAGATAGATGAAGGCGTGCGCGGAGCGGATCGCGTAGCAGGCGATCACGATGCCCTCGATGAGGGAGTGCGGGTTGGCGAAGAGGAGCGGGATGTCCTTGCAGGTCCCGGGCTCCGATTCGTCGGCGTTGACGACCAGGTAGTGCGGTTTGCCGTCGCCCTGCGGGATGAACTGCCACTTCATCCCGGTGGGGAAGCCGGCGCCGCCGCGCCCGCGCAGTCCGGAGTCCTTCACATAGGCGATGAGGTCGTCCGGGGACATGGCGAGGGCCTTGCGCAGCCCCTCGTAGCCGCCGTGGCGCCGGTAGGTCTCCAGGGTCCAGGAGCGCGGTTCGTCCCAGAAGGCGGAGAGGACGGGGGCGAGCAGCTTCTCGGCGTCGCCGCCGTTGCCGCCGCCGTTGTCGTTGATCGCGGTGGCCAACGTCATCACGCTCCCTCCTCGGTCACGGGGCCTGCCGGGTGGTCCGGGTCGGAGGCCGAGGTCTGCTGCGGGGCGTCGTGGGAACTGAGATGCTCGGACGGCGACGGGTCGTGCGGCCGGGCGTCGCGCGGGCTCTCGCCGCGGGGGGAGACGACGCGCGGGTGCGGCTCCTCGCCCCGGGCGAGCCGGAGGCCGGCCAGCGAGGCGGGTCCGGCGCCGCCCGACGCCTCGACGGCGCCGGGGCGCTCGTCGGGGAAGCCGGCCAGGATCCGGGAGGTCTCCTTGTACGAGCACAGCGGCGCGCCCCGGGTGGGGGCGACGGTGCGCCCGGCGATCAGGTCGTCGACCAGGCGCTCCGCGCTCTCGGGCGTCTGGTTGTCGAAGAACTCCCAGTTGACCATCACCACGGGGGCGAAGTCGCAGGCGGCGTTGCACTCGATGTGTTCGAGGGTGATCCGGCCGTCCTCGGTGGTCCCGCCGTTGCCGACGCCGAGGTGTTCCCGCAGCCGTTCGAAGATGGCGTCGCCGCCCATCACCGCGCACAGGGTGTTGGTGCAGACGCCGACCTGGTAGTCGCCGCCCGGACCGCGCCGGTACATGGTGTAGAAGGTGGCGACGGCGGTGACCTCGGCGGTGGTGAGGCCGAGCAGCTCGGCGCAGAACGCCATGCCGGTGCGGGAGACGTAGCCCTCCTCGGCCTGGACCAGGTGCAGCAGCGGCAGCAGGGCGGACCGGCTGCCGGGGTAGCGGGCGATCACCTCCTTCGCGTCCGCCTCCAGCCTGGCGCGTACCTCGTCCGGGTAGGCGGGGGCGGGGAGCTGCGGCATTCCCAGACTGACTTCCTGGCGTGCTTCGGTCACCGGTCGACGCCTCCCATCACGGGGTCGATGGACGCGACGGCGACGATGACGTCGGCGACCTGGCCGCCCTCGCACATCGCCGCCATGGCCTGGAGGTTGGTGAAGGACGGGTCGCGGAAGTGGACCCGGTAGGGGCGGGTGCCGCCGTCGGAGACGACGTGCGCGCCGAGTTCGCCCTTGGGCGATTCGACGGCGGCGTACGCCTGTCCCGCGGGGACCCGGAAGCCCTCGGTCACCAGCTTGAAGTGGTGGATCAGGGCCTCCATGGAGGTGCCCATGATCTTCCTGATGTGGTCGAGCGAGTTGCCGAGCCCGTCGGGGCCGAGGGCGAGCTGCGCGGGCCAGGCGATCTTCTTGTCGGCGACCATGACCGGTCCGGGGGCGAGCCGGTCGACGCACTGCTCGATGATCCGCAGCGACTGGCGCATCTCCTCCAGGCGGATGAGGAAGCGGCCGTAGGCGTCGCAGCTGTCGGCGGTGGGGACGTCGAACTCGTACGTCTCGTATCCGCAGTACGGGTCCGTCTTGCGCAGGTCGTGCGGGAGTCCGGCGGAGCGCAGGATCGGGCCGGTGGCGCCGAGCGCCATGCAGCCGGTGAGGTCGAGGTGGCCGACGTCCTGCATGCGGGCCTTGAAGATGGGGTTGCCGGTGGCGAGCTTGTCGTACTCCGGCAGGTTCCGCTTCATGGTCTTCAGGAACTCGCGGAGCTGGTCGATCGCGCCGGGCGGCAGGTCCTGGGCGAGCCCGCCGGGCCGGATGAACGCGTGGTTCATGCGCAGGCCGGTGATCAGCTCGAAGAGGTCGAGGACGAGCTCGCGGTCGCGGAACCCGTAGATCATGATCGTGGTCGCGCCGAGCTCCATGCCGCCGGTGGCGATGCACACCAGGTGCGAGGAGATCCGGTTGAGCTCCATCAGCAGGACCCGCAGGACGCTGGCCCGGTCGGGGATCTGGTCCTCGATGCCGAGCAGCTTCTCGACGCCGAGGCAGTACGCCGCCTCGTTGAAGAACGGCGTCAGGTAGTCCATGCGCGTCACGAACGTGGTGCCCTGGGTCCAGTTCCGGAATTCGAGGTTCTTCTCGATGCCGGTGTGGAGGTAGCCGATGCCGCAGCGGGCCTCGGTGACGGTCTCGCCGTCGATCTCCAGGATCAGCCGCAGCACCCCGTGGGTGGACGGGTGCTGGGGACCCATGTTGACGATGATGCGTTCGTCGTCGGACTTGGCCGCGGACTCGGCGACCTCGTCCCAGTCGCCGCCGGTGACCGTGTAGACGGCGCCCTCGGTCGTGGCGCGGGCGTCCGAGAGGGGGGTCTCGGCGGGGCCCGGCGTGGGGTGGGCGTGGGGAGCAGTCATCAGGAGTACGACCTCCGCTGGTCCGGAGCCGGGATCTGGGCGCCCTTGTACTCGACGGCGATGCCGCCGAGCGGATAGTCCTTGCGCTGCGGGAAGCCCTGCCAGTCGTCCGGCATCATGATCCGGGTGAGGGCGGGGTGCCCGTCGAAGACGAGCCCGAAGAAGTCGTACGTCTCGCGCTCGTGCCAGTCGTTGGTCGGATAGACCGCGACCAGCGACGGGATGTGCGGGTCGTCGTCCGGGGCCGAGACCTCCAGCCGGATCAGCCGGCCGTGGGTGATCGAGCGCAGGTGGTAGACGGCGTGCAGCTCGCGGCCCTTGTCGCCGGGGAAGTGGACGCCGCTCACGCCGGTGCACAGCTCGAAGCGCAGCGCCGGGTCGTCGCGCAGGGTGCGGGCCACCCGGACCAGGTGTTCGCGGGCGATGTGGAAGGTGAGTTCGCCGCGGTCGACGACGGTCTTCTCGATGGCGTTGGCCGGGAGCAGGTCCTGTTCCTCCAGGGCTCCCTCGAGCTCGTCGGCGACCTCGTCGAACCAGCCGCCGTAGGGGCGGGGCGAAGCGCCGGGCAGGGTCACGGTGCGGACCAGGCCGCCGTAGCCGGAGGTGTCGCCGCCGTTGTTCGCGCCGAACATGCCCCGGCGTACGCCGATGACCTCGCCGCTCTCGTCGCGCGGGGCGGGAACGCCGTTGTCGTCCGGGGCGCGGTGGTCGTGGTTCGCGGTCATCGCAGCAGCCCCTTCATCTCGATCAGGGGCAGGGCCTTGAGCGCCGCGTCCTCCGCCTCGCGGGCGGCCTCCTCCGCGTTGACCCCGAGCTTGGTGTTCTGGATCTTCTGGTGGAGCTTGAGGATCGCGTCCATCAGCATCTCGGGCCGCGGCGGGCAGCCGGGCAAATAGACGTCAACCGGCACAATATGATCAACACCCTGAACAATGGCGTAGTTATTGAACATTCCGCCCGAGGAGGCGCAAACCCCCATGGAGATCACCCACTTGGGGTTGGGCATCTGGTCGTAGACCTGCCGCAGGACGGGCGCCATCTTCTGGCTGACCCGTCCCGCCACGATCATCAGATCCGCCTGACGCGGGGATCCGCGGAAGACCTCCATCCCGAAACGGGCCAGGTCGTAGCGCCCCGCGCCGGTCGTCATCATCTCGATGGCGCAGCAGGCGAGGCCGAAGGTGGCGGGGAAGACGGAGGCCTTCCGCACCCAGCCGGCGGCCTGCTCGACGGTGGTCAGCATGAAGCCGCTGGGCAGCTTCTCTTCGAGTCCCATGGTGTGCCCCTCAGCCCCTCAGTCCCATTCCAGGCCGCCGCGACGCCAGACGTACGCGTACGCGACGAAGACGGTGAGCACGAAGAGCAGCATCTCCACGAGCCCGAAGATCCCCAGCGCGTCGAAGGTGACCGCCCAGGGATAGAGGAAGACGATCTCGATGTCGAAGACGATGAAGAGCATCGCCGTCAGGTAGTACTTGATGGGGAAGCGGCCGCCTCCGGCCGGAGTGGGGGTGGGTTCGATCCCGCACTCGTACGCTTCGAGCTTCGCCCGGTTGTATCGCCTGGGGCCGATAAGCGTGGCCATGACCACGGAGAAGATCGCAAACCCTGCCCCGAGGGCGCCGAGCACGAGGATGGGCGCGTAGGCATTCACGCTCCTCGCTCCTTCCAGTCGTCCTTGACCGTTGGACCGCATCGGGCGTTTCCGGCTCGCCACCCCACCAAGATCGTGCACATGTGAGGCAGTTCACAAGCCCGACTGCCCCGCATCCTATGCCCGCCGTCCTGTGATCTGCGACACGGGGTAGTAGACAGAGTTTGTGATCTCCACCACCAAGTGAACGATCTTGAAGCCCGGTGGGGGCCGATCTTTTCACGCAAAGCGGCAGTGCCGTCACGAGTCGTGACATTCGATGCTGTTATCGCTGGTCAAAGCGCGTTTCCATTAACAATGGAACGCCTCTACACGCAAATTGGCAATGGACAGCGATGCATGATATGGGCATCCATCCCACACCGGACTCACCCGTGCGAGGGGGCCCGCGTCCAGCGAAGTGGACGTGTGCACGCATTCACGATCTTCCGGACGCGGGGGCGGGCGGCGCCCGCGCGGGGCATGGGGCGGCTCCCGCGCGGAGCGCGGGGCGCTCCCGTGCGGGGTGCCGGGCGCCTCGCACGGGAGGCGCGCAGGCAGGAGGCGTGCGAGCGGCGTCCGGTCCGCGCGGTCCACACATAGCCCGTGCACGGTCCGCGCGCGCAAGCCCGTGCACGGTCCGCGTCCGGTCCGCGCTCCGACCGGACGCCCGGCCCCCACCCGGCCCCCACCCGACCCTCGCCCGGCCCTCCGTCCGATCCCCATCCGGTCGACATCCGATCGGCAGCCGGTCGACATCCGGCCGGCATCCGATCGACGTTCGTCCGGCGTTCACCCGGAACCCGGACACTCCCCGCCTGACGGCCGCTCAGCACCGATATGGGCCGTTCGCGCGACGCCCCGCCGCTCACACTCCGGCCGCACTCCAGCCACACACGGAGCCGCTCCCGCACGGCGGACCGCACCCCGCCGCACACCCCGCCGCGCGCCCCGTCCGCACGACCCGGCCGCGCGCCCCGCACACGACCCGTCAGGTTGTGACCTGCGTCACTCGTCAATCGTCGCAGCGAAAGCGGGCTTGGCCATCAGTACGAGCGGATGGTAAGTGGCGGGCAATTCGGACGTATTGGCGAAAGTCCGTGATCACAGCGGTGATCAAGCATGTCCGTTTTGCCCGTTACGGCGTCAATAAGGCTCATCAGAAAGCGGATTCAGGGATTCCGAACGTAACTGTGTCGCAACACACGTTTCTTGATGGGAGCCCTGGAGCCCTGATAGCGCTAGTACTCATGTCCCACACCGCTCACATACCCAGCCACCGGAAGCCCCGCCGAAGCACGCCCACGACGGCGCTGCGCGCCGGAGTTGCCGGTGGTGTCCTCAGCACCATCGCGGTCGCTGGCGCTGCCGGGCCGGCCCAGGCCGAGCCGGTGACCCGGACGATCGAGATGCCCACCATCACTGAGGGGCTCTCCACCGCCGTCGCCGCCTCCGCCCAGGCGACGGAGCAGGTCGCCCAGGACCTGCGGACGCAGGCCCAGGAGGACGCCGCCGCGGCCACCGCCGCCAAGGCCGCCAAGAAGGCCAAGGCCGAGGCGGTCCGCAAGGCCGAGGCCAAGAAGAAGGCGGAGGCCGCCGCCAAGGCGAAGGCCGAGGCCGCGCTGCGTGCCTCGCGCACGGAGGCCCGTACGACGCTCGCCGCGTCGACCTCCGGCTCCCCCGCGAGCACCACCACCGCCGCCACGACGTCCGCCTCGTCCTCCTCCTCTTCGTACTCGTCGAGCGCGACCGGCTCCGCCGCGTCCGTCGTCTCCTTCGTGAAGGCCCAGGTCGGCGACGCGTACGTGTCCGGCGGCACCGGCCCCAACTCGTGGGACTGCTCCGGGCTGGTCCAGGCCGCGTTCCGGTCGGTGGGCGTCGACCTGCCGCGCATCTCGCAGGCCCAGTCCACCGCGGGCACCCAGGTCTCCCTGAGCAACCTTCAGCCGGGCGACATCCTGTACTGGGGCGGCGCGGGCAGCGCGTACCACGTCGCGGTGTACGTGGGCGGCGGCCAGTTCGTCGGCGCGCAGAACTCCAGCACCGGTGTGGTGCAGCGTTCGCTCTCCTACGACCCGCCGTCGGGCGCGGTGCGCGTTCTCTGATTCACAAGCGCGCGAAGTCCGCGAAGTCCGCGAAGTCCGCGAAGTCCGCGAAGTCCGCGAAGTCCGCGTAGGGCCGTCGCTCCCCTCCTTGCTCGGGGGCGACGGCCCTTCGCCATGCCCCGCCCGGCCGCCCCGCCCGGCCGCCGCGCTCCAGCCGGCCACCGCGCCCCGGCACCAGCCCGTGCATCACGCTCCGCCCGACCGCCGCTCCCCCTCCTCCAGGCTCCGCGTCACGGAGTCCGCGTTCCCCCTGTCCGTCGACGCCCCGTGCCGTTAAAGTACTCATCCTTTGGCACGAGGGGGGCCACATGGATTCGGATTTCGGCCTGCTGATCCGGATTGCCGTCATCTACATCGCACTTCACGCGTTGTTCTTGATGATCCGCGGGAAATACCACCGATGGCGGTCTCCCGCGCCGTCGATCACGTCGGCACAGGCGAATGCGTGCCAGAAGCAGGCTTTCCAGGAGATCTGCCGCAGAGCGGCCGGGCCGGGCCAGCAGGTCCGCATGGGCGACTACTTCACCGCGCGGGAGTGAAACCGCGGGGATGCCCTGCTCATTCTCGCCGAACCTCTCAAGCACGGGCTGATCAAGCAGCGGGGATGGAGGTTCGGGAATACAGCCCGACCCGCAAGGGCTGGGCAGAATACCGGAAGCATTTCATGTGGACAGGGAGCAGCGAAGCAGTGCATATATCAGCCACTCATGGCGGTTTCCTGGTCGCCAATGTCAACAGCGCTCATGCCGTGGCACAAGGGGGCCGCGGCAAACAAGGCCGACCGCCGCGACGTCTCCAACCGGCAGCTGATCGAGGCTCTCCGCGAGGACGCGCGCGGCGCGGAACCCGACGAGGCCGTACGGGCGCAGGAGTACGCCGACGATCTGGCGGACGCGCTCGGGACGGGGAGTTCCGACAGGGCCGACCGGGTCCTCACCCGGATCAACACGCTTCTCGCAACCGCCCGTTCAGCCTTCTTGCTCACCAGGGAGCTGCTGCCGCCCGGCCCCTGAGAGCTCGCACGCGACCCGTTCACCGCACCGCCGGACCACACAGCGGAACCGCACAGCGGGGCCGCACGTGGGGATCGCATCGCCGGCCCCGCACCGCAGGATCGCACCGCGGGGCCGCACCGCGGGGCCGCACCGCGGGATCGCACGGAACGCGGAGCGTCTCCCTCCCCTCGCGCCCCTCCGGTACGGCGGTGAACCCGCCCCGGTAGGGAAATCCCCACCATGCCCTCGATGCTGGCCCCCCGACGCATTCGGGGGGCCTCTTTACTGCCCTTCGTGATTGCCGACGGCACGATGATTGTATGCAGCCGACGGAAGCTCATTCGTCGAGTCGTGGTCGCGACTCATTCATAGACATCATCCGAGCGCTATGCGTACTGGCCGTGATTTCACAGCACTGGCTCATGCCGGTGCTGTCCTATGAACATGGGCATTTGAGCACCGGAAATGCTCTCGCCAGTCCGGGCTGGTGGATTGTCACCTGGCTGACGCAGGTCATGCCCATGGTGTTCTTCGCCGGCGGAGCCGCTAATTTCTTCTCGTTCCGGTCGGCGAAATCGGTGAGCGAATGGCTCCGAAGCAGAATCGCCCGCCTTCTGGTACCGGTCATACCGTTGGCCGCCGTATGGCTGCTGCTGCCGCACGTGTTGATGAGCGCAGGCGTTCCTCAGCAACCGGTGCAGACCGCGGGCAAAATCGCCGGGCAGCTTCTTTGGTTCCTCGCCGTCTACGTGCTGGTGGTCGCGGTCACGCCGCTGATGTACACCTGGTACCGCCGCTACGGATGGCGCGTGATCGGTGTCCTCGCAGCCTGTTCCCTGGTCGTCGACGTACTGCGCTTCGAGGTCAGCCCCGCGATCGGCTATCTGAACGCCTTGTTCGTCTGGCTGGCCGCCCATCAGTCGGGCTTCCACTACGCCGACGGCGGGCTGCGCACGGGACGCGCGTGGAAAACGTCGGGTCTGGCCGCCGCCGGATTCGGACTCACCGCGGCCGCCGTGTTCTTCGGGCCCTATCCGGCGTCCATGATCGGAATGCCCGGCGCCCCCGTCTCCAACATGAGCCCTCCGACCGCGGTGATGCTGGCGCTGACGGCCGGCCAGCTCGGACTGTGGCTGACGCTCAAGCCCGCGATCACGCGTCTCGCTGAACGGCCGTTCGCCGTCACCGTCCTGCGTTGGTGCGGGTCCCGCTTCATGACGCTGTACCTCTGGCACATGCCGGCGCTCGTGGTCACCGCGGGAATCTCGGTCGTCGGGCTCGGCTTCGCGACGCCGGCGCCCGGCAGCCCGATGTGGTTCGCCGTGGCTCCGGTCTGGGTCGGCGTCGCGGGAAGCTTCCTGATGTGCTTCACCAGGATGTTCGGCCGGTTCGAGGTCCGCCGCGGTTCCGGCGAGGCAGCGCATGCGAGCCTCGGCAAGGTCGTGCTCGCGGCCGTCCTCTCCTCCGGCGGACTCCTCGGACTCGCCGCGCAGGGGTTCATCACCTCCGGGAACTCGCCGGGCCCGGTGCTCTGGGTGCTGCTCGTGCTGGCGGGGCTGCTGATCGTGCGGGACAGGAGCGTTCCGGAATCCGTCCACGGGCGCTGGTCCCGCACGGGGTCCGCTCATGCGAGTGTTCGCCATGAGGACGACGCCAGCGCCCTCACCGCACGGATACCCGGGCCACGTACGCCCTCGACAGGGACCCCCGACGCCCGGACGCCCGCAGCGCAGGCGCCTGCGGCACGGACGCTGACGCTCACGGCGCGGGCGGGGGACAAGGGCCTGGCGCCCTGAGCACACGGTCGCGGCCGCGGCGGCCCCGAGGCCGCACCACCGCCCCGCACCGGGGCGGGTCGCCGAACTTCGCACCACGAAGCCTGCCGGGCCTCGCCGGACGGGGCCAGCAGGTGCACAGTTGCCCCGGGGTAAGCCTGCCCTCAATGCTTCACACGAGTGGGTGGACCAGGCCGTCCGCGTCGCGCAAGACTGTGCGCGATCAGAGGAAGGTGACATGCCACCGAGGGACAACCCCACCGCACGACAGGCGCGTTTGGGCTGCGAGTTGAGGAAGCTGCGCGAGCAGGCCGGCATGACCGCGCGCGAGGCCGCCGGGCTGATCTCCACCGATCAGGCGAAGATCAGTCACATAGAGGCGGGCCGCATCGGCGTCGGCGAGGAACGGATCCGCCGCCTGGCCAGCTTCTACTCATGCGACGACGCCGCGCTGATCGACGCCCTGTGCGCCATATCGAGGGAGCACCGGGGCCAGTTCTGGTGGGACGAATACCGCGGCGTGCTGGCGCCCGGCTTTCTGAACATCGCGGAACTGGAACACCACGCGCGCTACATGCGCTGTCTCCAGCCCGTGATGGCGCCCGGGCTGCTCCAGATCCCGGAGTACGCCCGCGCGCTCTTCGAAGGCATGCTGCCGAAGCTGCCCGAGGATCAGGTGGAGGCGCGGGTCGAGCACCGGATGCGCAGACAGGCCGTACTCGACCGCGAGAATCCGCCAAAGTTCGACGTCGTCCTCCACGAGGCCGGGCTGCGCATGCGGATAGGCGGACGCAAGGTCGCACGCGCCCAGTTGGAACGTCTCCTGGAGGAGACGGACCGTCCCGCCGTGACCGTGCGTGTGATCCCGTTCGCCGGCGAACGGTTCGTCGAGGCCACGCAGACCGTGCTGTACGCGGGCGGAGTGACACCGCAGTTGGACACCGTCCACATCGACGCCCCGTTCGGGGGTGTCTACCTGGATGCCGTGGCCGACCTGAACCGGTACCGCATGCAACTCGACTTCGCGGAACAGGTCAGTCTCGACCCCGAGGAGTCGCGGAGCTTCATTCACCACCTCGCTCGCGACCTGTGATAATCCGCGCCATGGACACCGAGATCAGCTGGCAGAAGTCGTCGTTCTCCGGCGGTGGCGGGGAACAGTGTGTCGAGGTCGCACGGCACGCCGAGGAGATCCTGTTGCGCGAGAGCGACGATCCGCGCGTGGTCACCCGGACGGGCCGCGACGAGTTCGCCGCGTTCGTCCAGGGCATCAAGACGGGCGAGTTCAACCGCTTCGGGCGCTGAGCGCCGCCCCATACGCCGGACCGCTCCGTACGCCAGGCCGCTCCACGCACGCCTGGCCGCTCCGTACGCCAGGCCGCTCCAAGCACGCCTGGCCGCTCCACGCACGCCCCGCCGCTCCACGCCGGACCGCTCCGTATGCCTGGCCGCCCCACACACGCCGACCGCTCCGTACGACGAGCCGCCCGTCGCGTACGGCGGGCCGCCCCGCGCGGGACGAGCCGCCCCGTACGGTCGTACGCGCCGTCGCCACCGGCGAGAGCCCCTGTCCCGCCCGGGCAGGGGCTTTCACGCGTGAGGACAACCATGCTCCAGGGAGGTGGCACCGGCTACCGGCCCGGCACCGCGCGGAGCGGTAATACGCATGGGTTAGGCTCGGCGGGGCGCAGCGAGGGGCCTCGACCGGGATCCGGAACCATGATCCGGTCCCCACAGCATCGGACTCGCCATCAGGCCCGTCCCATCACCCTGAGCAACGGCCCCGGAGAAGCGGAACCGGAAGAAGCTGTTCAGGAATCGGCCTGTCGGGGCCGGGATGTGAGGCCGCCCGTGCGGGACTACTTGCTCATGCTGTTCATCACGGCGGCGGTGACCCATCTTCTGACCGGTCCGGTGCGGAAGTTCGCCATCGCGATCGGCGCGATGCCGGAGATCAGGGCGCGCGACGTCCACCGCGAGCCCACCCCGCGCCTGGGCGGGATCGCCATGTTCGGCGGGCTGCTGACCGGTTATCTGGTGGGCTCCCATCTGCCGCACCTGGAGGAGATCTTCACCCAGAGCTCGACGCCCCGGGCGCTGCTGTCCGGCGCCACGATCATCTGGCTGCTGGGCGTCCTCGACGACAAGTGGGAGCTGGACTCGCTGGTCAAGCTCGGCGGGCAGGTGCTCGCCGCCGGGGTGATGGTGTTCCAGGGGCTGACGATCCTCTGGCTTCCGGTGCCGGGCACCGACGGGTTCTACCTCGCGGACTGGCAGGGCACACTGCTGACCGTGGGGCTGATCCTGGTCACCATCAACGCGGTCAACTTCGTCGACGGGCTCGACGGGCTGTCCGCCGGCACGGTCGGCATCGCGGCGACGGCGTTCTTCCTGTACGCGTACCGGCTCTGGTACGGCTACGGCATCGAGGCGGCCGCCTCCACCACCCTGATCTCCGCGATCCTCGCGGGCATGTGCCTCGGGTTCCTGGTCCACAACTCGCACCCGGCCCGCATCTTCATGGGCGACTCGGGCTCCATGCTGCTCGGGCTGCTGATCGCGGGCTGCGCGGTCTCGGTCACGGGCGAGGTCGACCCGAGCCTTCTCAGCCAGACGGTCGACGGCACGGCCGGGTCGGCCGCGATGGTGCCGGTCTACATTCCGCTGCTGCTGCCGCTGTCCGTGATCGCCCTGCCCATCGCCGACCTGGTGCTCGCGGTCGTCCGGCGCACCTGGAACGGGAAGTCGCCGTTCGCCGCCGACAAGGGCCACCTCCACCACCGGCTGCTCCAGCTCGGTCACTCGCACCGGCGGGCCGTGCTGCTCATGTACTTCTGGTCGGCGCTGTTCTCGTTCGGGATCGTGGCCTTCTCCGCCCGGGGCGCCAAGTCGTGGATCCTGTACGGCGTCACCTGTGTCTGCGCGCTGGGCCTCTTCCTTCTGCTCCAGCCCCGTTACGAGGTCGCCCTCGCCGGGCGGCTGGGCGTGCTCACGCCGCGCTGGTACCGGCGGGGCCGGATGCCCCTGGGCCCGGAGAGCTCCGGCCCGCTCCGGCGCCTGAAGGCGGGCGCCCAGGCCCTGCGCGCCCGCCGGAGCACGGGTTCGCTCGGCTGACCCGGCGGAGGCCGCGGGCGCGGGCGCCGAACCCGCCGAGGCCGCGGACGCGGCGAGGGTGGACAGCAGAGCAAGCCACCGCGCCCGCGTGCACGACGCCGACCGGGGCCTGAAGAGCCTGGTCGGGGCTGGTCGGCCACCCCACGCGCGGCCTCCGCCCGGCCGACCAGCCCCAGGACCACGGCGAGGCCGCCTGGGAAGCGGGCGAGGGGCGGAGTGGCCACCGCCGAAGTCACATGGAAGAAACCGGGGCCGTCACGGACCAGAAATCCGACCTGACGTCAGGAATAGGGGTCTCCTTTCCGGCATAGTTCGGGCCGACTGTCTCCGTCTTCGGCGGAGACACTTTGGAAACGTTCACGCAAGGCGTCGCAACTTCAAAAAACGCTTGCCCCGCACCACCGATAAGCACGCGCACATTGAATTCATCGGGCGTCCTGTAGTACATGGCCGGCATATCCGAGTCGTTCACCGAGAGCCGCTTGTATCCCTGACCATCCCAGTAGCGCTCGATCATCCCCAGGAAACTCCCCCGACGTTCCTCGGAGATGATCGTCATGACCGCTCGGCTTCTTTGTACGTCACATTCACCTTCAGTCGACTGCTCGTGCGTCCAGTGCACCGGTGGCTTGATAGCGGCGAATGTCCCGTCGAGGATTTCATCCGCTCGCACCGCCGCCTCCTGCATGTTCATCCTTACCTCCTGCCCCGTCGAATCGTCTGATGCGCCGCATCCGGCCAGAAGCAGCACCCCAGCCGCCAGAACCACGGTTCCCGAACCCCTCACCGAGGTGCCTCCAAGCTGATCTTTCCTGACTTTCCAGCCACAATCTTGGCAATATTGTCGGCCGAGGCCTGGTCTTTCGCCGGGTTGAAGTAATTCGAATGTGCCGACATCTTTCCGCGGTCTTCCACGATGGTTGCCCCGTCATCCACCATGAACCGCGTGGCCCCGAAATCCTTACTTGCCGGGTCGGTACCGAACCAACGCTCACTGGGGTCGGCTTGTGCGTCCTGGGCCATGTAGCCGCCGATGCCTCCAACGAGGGCCCCGGCACCGCCACCGACAAGCGCTCCTGGCGGGCCGGCCATGCCGGCTCCCAGAACAAATCCGGCCGACCCTCCGCCGACCGCGCCGGAGACCATGCCAGACGCTTCCTCATGGTTCGGAAGTTTGGTGACAATGTCATTGTCTGCTGCGCCTACGAATACGTGCCCCTTGCCCACGTTGAGGTCCTGAGCGTTGCCCGCGCCCGTGCCAGGGCTTCCGACCAGGATGATGTCATCGGCGCCAGGGATTCCGCCTTTCTCCTGAGCCGCGAGCCCGACCGTGAGGGAGCCGTAGGAATGTCCGATGGCGGTGACGTGCGGGGCTCCGCCCTCGTGCGTTGCGGAGATCCCCGCCATGAACGCGTTGTAGTCGGGGGCTCCCGCTTTGGCATCGTTCATGAACATCACGCTTTTACCGCTGGTCAGATCACTCGGTGTCACCTGCGGCGCGTCGTATCCGAGCCATACGATCGACGAGGTTCTGCTGAACTGATCAACCTGATGTGCGCCGCGGGCTGTCTGCAGCGCTCGATTGACCGTTCCGCCGGCGAACTCCGCATCCAGCTTGGTTCCGAGTCCAGGGACGTACGCCGAGACATTGTCTGCCGTGTCGGGGTTGCCGTAAGCAATGATGGCGCGACCGTTGCCCTCGTCACCGATGCCCAGCAAGTACATCGGCGGCTCGCTGCCCTTCTCCAGCTTCTCCTGGATTTTCTTCAGGCCACCCAGCATGTCTCGTGAAGCGTCATCATGCTTCCCGTCGAGTCGCCCGATGAGCATCTGGAGATTCTCGCGGTTCGCCTCATCGCGCACCAACGCCGGGATCCCGTCCAAGTTTCCGATCAGCTCCGGGAAAGCTGCGACGTACTCCTCGCGCTGCTCCTTGCTGAGGTGATCCCACCACTCCTTGCGGTCCGCAGGTGATTTATCGAGAGGAAGGTGCTCCTCCAAGTAGTTGTAGGCAGCTTGGCTTACCGCGGCAGCGTCCGAGGCCACGTCCGCCCACGTCTTGCTGTCGACTGTGAGGCCGGGTGCCGCCCTGAGCTTGTGGAGTGCGGTGCTGTACCGTTCGTCGATTTCACGCGCCTCGCGCAGCGCGTGGGCGACGCGATCGGCGATGTCCTGGGCTTTGGCGCGGTGCGGGTTGGGGCTCTTCAGGGCGGGAGCGTCCGGGCTCAGAGCGGGGTCGTACATACCGTTGGCATCGCGGTACAGGCCCGGGTTCCCAGCGCCGATGAGGCCGTTGTCACCCATCACGGAGCCGCCGGGGATCGTATCGCCGGTCATCTCGTTCCTGCCGCCGGCCGGGTAGTCGATGCTGCCGTTGTCGTTGACGGCGTATCCGAGAGAGGCGGCGTCGTCGAGAGCGTTACGCAGTCGACGCTGCGGGGCGCCGAGCTCGGTGGCGAGTCCGTCGAGGGCGCCTCGGATGAGGCCGGTCTCGGTGTGGATGTAGTGGTAGTTCTCGCTCAGTCGCTTCAACCGCTCGACGGCCGCTCGGGCGGACTCGCTGTTCTGGGTCTTGGTGATCCCGCTGCTCATGTCACCGTCGACGCGTTCGCGAGCGGCATCGGCGAACGCGGAAGCGGCGCGCCAGCCGTCGACGGCGTCGGTCAGCTCCGACAGTTCGAGGTCGCGGAGGCGCTGCCAGGTCAGCCCGGAGACTGCGGCCATGGTCTACTCACCCCTCCTCGTGCCGGGCACGGCAACCGCCTTCGCCGCTTCCCCCACCTCGGCGTCCACTTCGCCGAGGTCCACAGCCACCTGCCGCAGCTTCGGCTCCAGCGAACCGCACTCCTCACGGACGCGACCGAGGCGTGTCTCCCACGACGCGAGGACAGACGTGAGAGCGCCGAGGCTGGACAGCCCGGCCAGACCGCCCCCGGTGCCGTCGTGCGTTCTGCGCAGGTCGGTCTTCGCGCTGATCGTGCTGGTCTGGAGTTCATCCGCGGTGCCGGCGGCCTTCGTCCACGGGCCGCCCCGGTGCTTGAGCGTGCCGATGCCGCCGCCACCGCCGGGCGGATCGGCGTGACCGCCTTCTCCCTGAAGGCCGTTGATCCGCATATCGGCGGTATGCCGCTCGGCGGCCTGTGCCTTGAGTTGTTCCCACTCGTCCCACGCCATGCGCGCGTCCTCCCCGTGACCCGGGCGTCGCCCAGGTGGGCGTGCCGGTTACGCCTGTTGCGCTCGCCGGGGCCGCCGATGCGGACGTCAGAGCGCGGTTGCGCTGCGTCGCGTCGGCGTGATCGCCCGGACCGGCTCTCGGCGCCCATGCCTGCCGGTCCGGCATCGGGCCCGGCTCGTCGGCCGCTCGGGAACGTGCCCTCCCTCGATGCGCCCTGCGGGCGCCCGGCCGACTACCGGGACAGTAGTGGCGGGGCCACGCCAGGCGGCTGAGTACAGATACTCAAACCACGTCCGGGTGGAGAAACTGGCGTGAAAGCGGCGTTTGGCGCAATCAAAGGGTTCGGGAGCCCGGCGACAAGGGGCCGCTCCATGCGTATGCCTACGGAGCGACGGCTGTTCTCCGTAGGCATACGGGTGTCCGAGAGGCGGTCCCGTGGTCCCCGCCCGGCGGGGGGGAGAGACGGCCGCCTTGGTGGGTCAGGCCTTCGGGGCCACCTTGGACAGGCCGTTGATGATCCGGTCCATGGCGTCGCCGCCCGTGGGGTCGGTCAGGTTGGCGAGCATCTTGAGCGTGAACTTCATCAGCAGCGGGTGCGTCAGGCCGCGCTGGGTCGCGATCTTCATCACCTTCGGGTTGCCGATCAGCTTCACGAAGGCGCGGCCCAGCGTGTAGTAGCCGCCGTAGGTCTCCTTGAGCACCTTCGGGTAGTTGGCGAGGGCCAGTTCGCGCTGGGCCGGGGTGACGCGGGCGTGGGCCTGGACGATGACGTCCGCGGCGATCTGGCCCGACTCCATGGCGTACGCGATGCCCTCGCCGTTGAACGGGTTGACCATGCCGCCCGCGTCCCCGACGAGCAGCAGGCCCCGGGTGTAGTGCGGCTGGCGGTTGAACGCCATCGGCAGGGCGGCGCCGCGGATCGGCGTCGTCATGTTCTCCGGGGTGAAGCCCCAGTCCTCCGGCATGGAGGCGCACCAGGCCTTGAGGATCTCGCGCCAGTCCAGCTCCTTGAACGCGGAGGAGGAGTTGAGGATGCCGAGGCCGACGTTGGACGTGCCGTCGCCCATGCCGAAGATCCAGCCGTAGCCGGGCAGCAGCCGGTCCTCGGGGCCGCGCCGGTCCCACAGCTCCAGCCAGGACTCCAGGTAGTCGTCGTCGTGGCGGGGCGAGGTGAAGTACGTGCGCACGGCCACGCCCATCGGGCGGTCCTCGCGGCGGTGCAGGCCCATGGCGAGCGACAGCCGGGAGGAGTTGCCGTCGGCGGCGACGACCAGCGGGGCGTGGAAGGTGACGGGGGTCTTCTCCTCGCCGAGCTTCGCGTGGACGCCGGTGATGCGGCCGGTGCGGTCGTCGACGATCGGCGCGCCGACGTTGCAGCGCTCGTACAGCCGGGCGCCCGCCTTCTGCGCCTGCTGGGCCAGCTGCTCGTCGAAGTCGTCGCGCTTGCGGACCAGTCCGTAGTTCGGATACGAGGCCAGCTCCGGCCAGTCGAGCTGGAGGCGGACGCCGCCGCCGATGATGCGCAGGCCCTTGTTGCGCAGCCAGCCGGCCTCTTCGGAGATGTCGACGCCCATGGCGGCGAGCTGCTTGACGGCGCGCGGGGTGAGGCCGTCGCCGCACACCTTCTCGCGCGGGAAGGCCGTCTTCTCCAGCAGCAGGACGTCCAGTCCGGACTTGGCGAGGTGGTACGCGGTGGTGGAGCCGGCCGGGCCCGCCCCGACGACGATCACGTCCGCGTTGTGCTCGGAGAGGGGCTCGGTCACGGTCGGATCTCCCGGAGGCTCGAAATCGCGTGCCGTGCGGCACCTGGTCCGTTCAGTCTATGGGGGTCCGCCGCCCGGCCTTCTGAAGGGCTCCCTCGATGTCCGCTCCCCGCATACACCTGCGCGTCCCCACGGATGAGGACGCGTTCGCCTGGCACCGCGCGTTCGACGACCCCGAGGTGATGGAGTTCTTCGGCGGCACGCCGGCGGAGCTCTCCGTCTACGAGGAGCTGACCGCCAGACAGCGCAGGCACGACGCCGAGCTGGGCCACTGCCTGTGGACGGTGGTGGATGAGGACGGAGAGGTCGTCGGCTTCACCGGGGCCCAGCCCTGGCCGCACACCGCGTTCGGCCCGGTGGGCGAGATCGAGATCGGCTGGCGGCTGGCCCGGCCGGCCTGGGGCCGGGGCTATGCCACCGCCGCCGCGCGTCTCACCCTGGAGCGGTTGCGCGCGGCCGGGGTGGCGCGCGTGGTCGCGGTGATCGACGCGCAGAACGCGCGGTCGATCGCCGTGGCCCGGCGGCTCGGCATGGAACGGGCGGAGGGCATCACGACCCCGCGCTCGGGCCGCCGGGGGTTCTGTTTCCGGCTGGAACTGGGCCGTTGACCCCCGGCGCGGGCCGGGCCTGGTGAGGGGCCCGGCCCCGTGAAGGGCCGGACCTCGTGAGGGGCCCGGCCCGCGTGGTCGTCCGGGGCCCGGCCCCGTAGGCCCGGTGCGGGGCCCGGCCCGGAGGCGCGGGGCGGCTACGCGCGTACGCCCCGGTGCAGGGCCACCACGCCGCCCGTGAGGTTGCGCCAGGCGACCCGCGACCAGCCGGCCCGCTGGAGCTTCGCCGCGAGTCCCGCCTGGTCGGGCCAGTCGCGGATGGACTCGGCGAGGTACACGTACGCGTCCGGGTTGGACGACACCGCGCGCGCGACCGGCGGCAGCGCCCGCATCAGGTACTCGGTGTACACGGTGCGGAACGGCGCCCAGGTCGGCTGCGAGAACTCGCAGATCACCACCCGGCCGCCCGGCTTCGTCACCCGGTACAGCTCGCGCAGCGCCGCGTCCGTGTCCTGGACGTTGCGCAGTCCGAAGGAGATCGTCACGGCGTCGAAGCTCTCGTCGCGGAACGGCAGCTTCGTGGCGTCGCCCGCGGTGAACGGCAGCCAGGAGTTGCGCTTCTTGCCCTCCTGCAGCATGCCGAAGGAGAAGTCGCACGGCACCACGTACGCGCCGGTCGCGGCGAACGGCAGCGAGGACGTCGCCGTGCCCGCCGCCAGGTCGAGGACCTTCTCCGCGGGCCGGGCGTGCACCGTCTTCGCGACCTCCTTGCGCCACAGCCGGTCCTGGCCGAGCGACAGCACGTCGTTGGTGAGGTCGTAGTTCGCCGCCACTCGGTCGAACATCGTGGCGACTTCGTGCGGCTTTTTGTCCAGGGATGCTCGGGTCACCCGCCCATTCAAGCAGCCCGGTCCGCGGTGCCTCGCCCCGGTCGCGGGTCGTGTCCGGACGGACTGAACCGATCGGCCCCGCCGACGGTCATACGGGCAGGGGAAACAGGGAGTGACCACGAGCAGGGGGAACGAGGATGTCCGCACAGGGTGCGCGCCGGCCCGGGAGGCCGGAGCGGTCGGAGCGGTCCGGCCGTCCGGACCTGCCGGGACCGGCGGGAAGACGCCGGAAGAGGCTGATCGTCGCGGTCGCCGTCCCCGCCGTGTTGCTCTGTGCCGTCGCCGCGGTCGGCATACGTTGGGTAACCGACGGTGACGGGAAGGGCAACTCGCCTTCGGGTTCCGGGAGTTCGCGGGGAACCGGCACGTTCACCGTCGCCCGCGCGGCCGCCGTCGACACCGGTGGCCGGTCCGGCGAGGCGACCCGCGCCCCGGCCGACGACGGGCACGGCACCGGGGACCGGGCAGCGGGCGCGACGGGCGGCGGGGCAGGCGGCAGCGCGAGCAACGGCTACCGGGTCGAGGTGGAGGACGGCACGGGCGTCGACCCCGACGAAGCCGCCGCCGAGATCGCGCGGGTCCTGGCCGATCCGCGCGGCTGGTCGCACCACGGCGAGCACACCTTCCACCAGGTCGCCGACGCCCCGGCGGGGCTGGTCATCCGCATCGCGACGCCCGGGACCACGGACGCCGTCTGCGCGAAGAGCGGCCTCGACACCCACGGCGAGGTCAACTGCCGGGTCGGCGCCGACGTCATGGTCAACCTCAAGCGCTGGCAGCAGGGCTCGCCCGAGTTCCACGGCCCGCTCGCCGACTACCGGGCCCTCATCGTCAACCACGAGGTCGGCCACTGGCTGGGCCACGGCCATGAGACCTGCCCGGGCAGGGGCCGCCCGGCTCCCGCGATGATGCAGCAGATCGACGGGCTGGAGGGGTGCGTCTCCAACGCCTGGCCGTACGACGCGAAGGGACGCTACCTGGACGGCCCGCCGGTGCCGTGACGCGCGGACGCCACAGGTGGCACGGACGTCGCGGGTGGCGTGGGCGGCGTGGGCGCCGCCGGTGCCGTGACGCGCGCGGAAGCCGTCGGCGCCGTGGCGTGCGGACGGGGTCGGCGCCCCGTCGCGCGCACGGGGTCGAGGGCGGATCGGTCCCACCGGTTTCCTCCCCCGCGACGGGGCGCGCCGGTTCCTTCTTCCCCTCGGCGGGACTGCCGGTTCTTTCTTCCCCTCGGCGGGACGCGTCGGTTCTTTCTTCCCCGCGACGGGGCGCGCCGGTTCCCCCGCGACGGGATCGCGCCCGTTACCCCCGGCGGAAGAGCAGCCGCCCGCCCAGCACCGTGGCCGTGCAGCTCCCGGCGCCCGCGGCGGCCAGCCCCGCCAGGTCCGGTACGGCGAACACCGCCAGGTCGGCGGGACCGCCGACGGTCAGGGGCGTCGCGAACGCCTCGGTCGGATCCGCCGCCGACGCCAGCGGGTCGAGGCCGGTCGGCTCCGGCACGGAGGACAACGGGTCGGCGGAGACGGTTTCCGCCGGGCGGCCCGGGGCGTGGACGCGCAGCCCGGAGCGGGCGACCGCCATGCGTACGGCGGGATGGGCGAAGGGGCCCCGGACGGTGGTGGTGCCGTGCCGCAGCATCCGCTGGAGCCCGCGCCGTGCGCTCGCGCCCCGGCGCGTGTCGTCCAGGTCCAGCGCGGTGAGCGCGGCGCCGGTGATCGGTTCGGTGCCCAGCTCGTCGGCCTCGCGCGGGTCCGGGTGGTACGCGGCCTCCAGCAGGGCCGGCGCCCCCGGGTTCAGCAGGCCCGGGGTGATCAGCCCGGACCAGCGGCGCACCCGGGCCCCGGGGCGGGCGGCGACCACTTCCTCGTACGGCCCGATCGCGACGATCACGGCCCCGTCCACGGCCACGGAGTCCGCCCCGGCCGGGATACCGGTCCCCGACTCCGCGCGGGCCGGAACGCCGGGTCCGCAGTCCGCGCCGGCCGGGCCGCCGGGCCCAACGCCGTACACCGCGTCGGCGGTGTGCACCGTCAGCATGCCGGTCCCCGGTCTCAGTCGGTGTTCAGGAGCGTCAGCTCGGGGTGCGCCGTGCCCCCCTCGATCGCGGTGGACGAGATGTGCGAGACGACGCGGTCGTCGACCGGGTCGTTCGCCGGGTCGTCGTGGACCACGAGGTGCTCGTACGTGGTGGCGCGCTGTGCGGGCACCCGGCCCGCCTTGCGGATCAGGTCGATGAGCTCCAGACGGTTGGAGCGGTGCCTGGCGCCGGCCGAGGAGACGACGTTCTCCTCCAGCATGACCGAGCCGAGGTCGTCGGCGCCGTAGTGCAGCGACAGCTGGCCGACCTCCTTGCCGGTGGTCAGCCAGGAGCCCTGGATGTGCGCGACGTTGTCGAGGAAGATCCGGGCGATGGCGATCATCCGCAGGTACTCGAAGAGCGTCGCCTGGGTCCGGCCCTTCAGGTGGTTGTTCTCCGGCTGGTAGGTGTACGGGATGAAGGCGCGGAAGCCGCCCGTACGGTCCTGCACGTCGCGGATCATCCGCAGGTGCTCGATGCGCTCGGCGTTGGTCTCGCCGGTGCCCATCAGCATGGTGGAGGTGGACTCGACGCCGAGGCCGTGCGCGATCTCCATGATCTCCAGCCAGCGCTCGCCGGACTCCTTGAGCGGGGCGATCGCCTTGCGCGGGCGGGCGGGGAGCAGTTCGGCGCCCGCGCCCGCGAAGGAGTCGAGCCCGGCGGCGTGGATCCGCCCGATGGCCTCCTCGACGGACACCCCTGAGATCCGGGCCATGTGCTCGACCTCGGAGGCGCCCAGCGAGTGGATGACCAGCTGCGGGAACTCCTGCTTGATCGCGGAGAAGTGCTTCTCGTAGTACTCGACGCCGTAGTCCGGGTGGTGGCCGCCCTGGAACATGATCTGGGTGCCGCCCAGTTCGACGGTCTCGGCGCAGCGTCGCAGGATGTCGTCGAGGTCGCGGGTCCAGCCCTTGGCGGTGTCCTTGGGCGCGGCGTAGAACGCGCAGAACCGGCAGGCCGTGACGCACACGTTGGTGTAGTTGATGTTGCGCTCGATGATGTACGTCGCGATGTGCTCCGTACCGGCGTAACGGCGGCGGCGCACCGCGTCGGCGGCGGCGCCCAGCGCGTGCAGCGGCGCCGACCGGTAGAGATCGAGGGCCTCCTCCGGGGTGATCCGGCCGCCCTCGGCGGCGCGGTCGAGGATGGGCTGGAGAGCGGCCTTCTCGGTCACCGGGCTGTCACCTTTCGGCGGTATTTCAACGGATCCACGGACCGGTTCAGCGTACGCCAGCGTCCGGCGGGGTCAGCCGCCGGACCGGGTGAGCGTGCCGTAGGGGAGGCCGGCGCCCCTCTCCTCGGAGCGGAAGCGGAGGGTGCCGTCGTCGTTCCGGGTGAAGTGGACCTCGGACTCGGTGGAGGTGCAGAGGGCGCGGTCGCCGGGGCGTTCGGGGTCGGCCCGCTCATGGAGCGTCAGCTCCTTGCCGGTGCCGGAGGTGAGGGCGGCGACGCTGTTGCAGCGGACGGTCAGCCCGAGGGCGGTGACCTCCGTGGTCATGCGGACCACGTCGGCGCCCTTCCGGCCGGGGGTGAACACGGCGGTGAGCGTGCCGTGCGACTGCCCCGTCGTGCGCTCGGTGAGCGGGCCCCGCCAGGTGCCGACGAACCCCTTCGGCAGCTCGGTGATCCGGCCCGGGTCGCCCGCCCCCGGGTCCCCGTCGGACGCGGGGGGCCGGGTGGAGGGGCGGGCGCCCGGTCCCCCTTCGGCGGTGTCCCGGGCGCCTCCGCCCGGCATCAGGTCGAAGAGGTACGCGCCGCCCACGAGGACGACGGCGAGCGAGCCCGCCACGGCGAGGGCGACGGTGCAGCTCAGCCGCCGGCCCCGCCGGGCGCCGGGCCGGGAGGGCGCGGTGTCCGCGCCGACGGTGACGGAGAACCGGGGGTCGGACGTCCGGGGCCCCGGCAGCCCGGCGGCCCCGGGCCCGCCCGTCGCCCCGGACGCACCCGGCGCACGTGCCGGGCCGTGCGGAGCGGCCCCGTCCGCCTCGGTGGGGACCCAGGCGGGCGGTACGTCCGGCCCGGACGGGCGGGGCGTTCCGTACGGGGAGGAGGACCCGGGCGGGGGCGGGTACGGAGAGGACGGGTACGGCGAGGAGGCGTACGGCGACGGGGACCCCGGGGCGGACGGGTACGGCGACGCGGACCCGGGCGAGGACGAGTACGGCGACGGCCCGCCCGGCGCGCCGGGGTCGCCGGGGTCGCCCTGGGTCGTCCCGTGGCCGCCGCGCGCCCCGCCGTCCCCGCCGTCGTGGCCGCCGCCCGCGCTCCCGCCGCTCCCGGCATTCGCGCTTCCACTGCTCCCGGCGTTCGCGCTGTTCGCGCCGTTCGCGCCGGCGGGGCCCCAGGACGCCGCGCTGAACGGCACCGGCCCGGACTGCGCCGGCGCGTCCTGCGGTTCCAGGTCCAGCAGCGCGACCGCCGCCCGGCTGACCTCGCGTACCAGCGGGTCGGGCAGCCAGCCCGCCGCCACCAGCTCCGCCGCGCCGCCCGGCGCCAGCCTGCGGGCCAGTTCCAGCGGGGTCGGCCGGTCCTCCGGGTACTTCTCCAGGCACCCGGCGACGACCTCCCGAAGCTCGCCCTCCAGTTCTCCCAGCTCGGGTTCCTCGTGCACCACCTTGTAGAGCAGTACGGCGGACGAGTCGCCCAGGAAGGGGGCGGAGCCGGTCGCCGCGTAGGCGAGCACCGCGCCGAGCGAGAAGACGTCGGCCGCGCCCGAGATGTCCGTGCCCCTGATCTGCTCCGGCGCCATGTAGCCGGGCGAGCCGACGGACACCCCGGTGGAGGTGAGGGAGGTCGTGGCGCCGAGGGCGTGGGCGATCCCGAAGTCGATCAGCCGGGGGCCGTCGAGGGCGAGCAGCACGTTGGACGGCTTCACGTCGCGGTGGACGAGTCCCTGCCCGTGCACCGCGGCCAGCGCCTCCCCCAGCCCGGCGCCCAGCGTCCGCACCGCCTGCTCGGGCAGCGGGCCGTGCCCGACGACCGCGGCGGACAACGGGGGCCCGGCCACATAGCCGGTGGCCACCCACGGAATCGGGGCGTCCGGGTCGGCGTCCAGCACGGGCGCCGTCCACTGCGCGCCGATCCGCCTCGCCGCCTCGACCTCCCGCCGGAAGCGGGCCCGGAACTGCTCGTCGAGGGCGAAGTGGGGGTGCACGACCTTCACCGCGACGGTGCGCCCGCCCGCGCTGCGCCCCAGGTACACCCGGCCCATGCCGCCCGCACCGAGCCTGCCGAGCAATCGGTAGGCACCGATGGTCGGCGGTTCGCCGGCTTCCAGCGGCTGCATATCCGTACTCCCCCTGATGTACCGGCCGGATCTTTCGGTCGAAGACTAAGGGCACCGGATCCCGGCGGAAACCGCCCGCCGATTTCGCCCCCACTGGAACGAACGACGACTTCCGCCGCGGTGAAAGGCGTGAATGCGTCGTTCACGCGAACGAATCGGGCATGGCGGCGGGACTCCGTCCGGACGGCTTCCCGGAATCGGTTATTCGCCGCTTATTCACCCGAACCGATAGCCGCTGGAGACCGTCGGAGAGAAGAACGGATGAGCGGGCGGCGAGAAGGGCGGGGAATTCTCCTCCCGGAAAGTTCAGGATTCACCCATATTCCGGCTGTCCCGGTCATCCCGGTCCCATTCCCGCACGGGGCGCGCGGCGCCCGCGCGGCCGGACCCCGTCCCGGCGCGCGGTGCGGCCGTTCCCTCCCCGGCGCGCCCGTGCTCCGGCGGCTCCGCCGCGCGCGCCGGGGGGTACCCCGCGCCCGGGGTGCACCGGTGCCGTTCCGGCTGGCGCCCCGGGCGCGTCCGCCCGGTCAGCCGGGGAGCAGTTCGACCTTCACGTCCGCGGGGAACCCGGTCGTCGGGCCGACCCGGCGGGCGAACTCCGTCACGCCCGCCAACTGGTCGGGTCCGAAGCGGAAGTCCAGGGTCGTGAAGTACCGCTCCAGCACCTCGGCGTCGAAGGCCTCCCAGCGGGCCGCCTGCTCCGCGACCTTGGTGACCTCCTCCAGGGAGAGGTCGCGCGAGGCCAGGAACGCCTCGTGCACCTGACGCACCTGCTCGGGCGCGGCCGCCAGGAAGTCCTTGCGGGCCGCCCAGACCGCGAAGACGAACGGCAGCCCGGTCCAGTCCTTCCACATCTGCCCCAAGTCGTGGACCTGGAGGCCGAGCCGGGGCGCGTCGTGCAGATTGGCCCGGAGCGCGGCGTCGCCGATCAGCACCGCGGCGTCCGCCTCCTGCATCATCACGCCGAGGTCCGGCGGGCAGGTGTAGTAGTCCGGGGTCACGCCGTACCGCTCGGCGAGCAGGAGTTGGGCCAGCCGTACGGAGGTGCGGGAGGTCGATCCGAGCGCCACCCTGGCCCGGTCCAGCTGCTCCAGCGGCAGCTGCGAGACGATCACGCACGACATGACGGGCCCGTCGCAGCCCACCGCGATGTCCGGGAAGGCGACCAGGTCGTCGGCGTTGCGCAGGAACTCGACCAGAGTGACGGGACCGATGTCCAGATCGCCCGCGATCAGCTGCTCGCTGAGCTTTTCCGGGGTGTCCTTCGACAGCTCCAGGTCGAGCAGGGTCCCGGTCCTCGCCAGTCCCCAGTACAGGGGGAGGCAGTTCAGGAACTGGATGTGGCCGACGCGTGGCCGGCTGCGACGGTCGTCGCCTGCGGCGGTTGAAACGGTTGAATTGTCCACATCGCGAGGCTAGACCTGCGGGACAGCCCGGAGAGCACCGGGTGCGCCCGACACCGCGGGCCCCCGCCGGAGCCGCCCGGAGCCGTCCCCGAGCCGCCCCGGGCCGCCCTCGCGGCCGCTTTCGGGGCTGCTTCCGGAGCCGTCCGGGGCCGTCCGGGAGGCCCTCGCCCGCCCTCGTTCACCGCGTCCGGGAAAGTTGTACCGGAAGACGCGCCGGAGCCGCCTCCCGAGTCGCTCCCGAGTCACCTCGGAGTCGCACCGGAGACGCTCGCGCGTCACTCTCCCGGACGCGTACTTCATCAGCTCATCCGCACGCCAATGAAACATCCGAGTGAAGTGATCTTTCCCTCTACCCTTCTGTACACGCTGCGTGCTAGGCTCGACGCAAGTTGCAGTTTGGTTTCCCTTGCAGTACAGAGCCTGCGGAGCATGTAACCCGCAGGCTTTTGTAGTTTTCAGACTTCTTTGCAGGTTCTGGAGCAGGGCAACCCTTTGGCCCAAGGAGGGCTTATGGCTACCGGAACCGTCAAGTGGTTCAACGCTGAAAAGGGCTTCGGCTTCATCGCCCAGGACGGCGGCGGCCCGGATGTCTTCGTCCACTACTCCGCGATCAACGCGACCGGGTTCCGCTCCCTCGAGGAGAACCAGGTCGTGAACTTCGACGTCACTCAGGGCCCCAAGGGCCCGCAGGCTGAGAACGTCACCCCGGCCTAAGTTGCCCGGGTCGGCCGATCGCGGCCGACTAGCAGTACCCAAGGAGCCCTGCTCCCCCGTTTGACCGGGGAGCGGGGCTCCTGCCTTTTCCCGCCCGAAGCCCCGGAAACCCCGAAACCCCGGAACCCTCGGAAGCCCGGGAAACCCCGAAGCCCTGGAAACCCCGGCAACCCGGCCTTGACCTTGACACCGTGTGAAGCGGTGCAGTGGGAGCCGTCATGTTCACCATCGGAGACTTCGCCAGGCACGGACGGGTGTCGGCCCGGATGCTGCGCCATTACGACGCCATCGGGCTCCTGCGCCCGGACCGCACCGACCCCGCCACCGGCTACCGCTTCTACGCGGCCACCCAGCTCGCCCGCCTCAACCGGATCATCGCCCTGAAGGATCTCGGCTTCACCCTCCAGCAGGTGCGCGCCGTGCTCGACGAGGAGGTGGGGCCGGCGGAGCTGCGCGGGATGCTGCGGCTGCGGCGGGCGGAGCTGGAGGAGGCCATGGCGGCGACGGCCGCGAGGCTGGCGCGGGTCGAGGCGAGGCTCCGGTCGATCGAGAGCGAGGGACGCATGCCCAGGGACGACGTGGTGGTACGGAAGGTGCCCGCGGTGCGGGTGGCCGAGCTGACCGGCGTCGCGGCGGGCTTCGAGCCGGAGGACGTCTCTCCGGTGATCGGGCCGCTGTACGACCGGCTCTTCCCGTCCCTGGAAGCGGCGGGCGTGAGCCCGAGCGGCCCCGGGATCGCGTACTACGAGGACGCCCCGGAGGGCGGCGGAGCGGTCGTCGTCCACGCCGGGGTGACGGTCTCGGCCCCGCTCGGGCCGCTCGGCGGCGACGGGGTCGTGGTGGTGGAGCTGCCCCCGGTCGAGGCGGCGGCCGTCGTCCACCGGGGAGCGATGGACGACGTGCTGCCGACGGCGCAGGCCCTGGCCCGCTGGATCGACGCCAACGGCTACCGGTCGACGGGGTACGCCCGTGAGATCAGCCTGGAGTGCCCCGAGGACCGGGACGCCTGGGTGACCGAACTCCAGGAACCGGTCGCCAGGGCCTGACGCGGGGCCGCGGGCCCGGCGCGGGCGCATGGGGTTCGGCGCGGGCGCATGGGGCCCGGCGCGGGCGCATGGGGCCCGGCGCGGGCGCATGGGGCCCGGCGCGGGCCCGATGGGCCCCACCTCTGACACGGGACCCTGGTGCCGGGCCCTGACGCGGAGCCCTGGCACCGGACCCGCACGGGCCCTACCCGCCCGGCCCTACCCGCACGGACCCAACCCGCCCGGGCCCTACCCATACGGGCCGGGCCCGGGCGAGGCGCCCCCGCCCGGGCGCGCTCCTACCGTCCGCCGGGCCCCGCCCACAGTCCGTCGTCCGTCAGCCCCAGCAGCTCGATCGCGTTGCGGCGCACGATCCGGTCCACGACCTCGGCGTCCAGGTGCCCCATCTGCGCCTCCCCGACCTCGCGCGACTTGGGCCAGGTGGAGTCGGAGTGCGGGTAGTCCGTCTCGTACAGCACGTTTCCGACGCCGATCGAGTCCAGGTTCCTGAGCCCGAAGGCGTCGTCGAAGAAGCAGCCGTAGACGTGGTCCGCGAACAGCTCCGAGGGCGGGCGGCGGACCTTGTCCGCGACCCCGCCCCAGGCGCGGTTCTCCTCCCAGACCACGTCGGCGCGTTCCAGGATGTACGGGATCCACCCGATCTGCCCCTCCGCGTACATGATCCGGAGGTTCGGAAACCGCTCGAACTTGCCGCTCATCAGCCAGTCGACCATCGAGAAGCAGCAGTTGGCGAAGGTGATGGTGGAGCCGACGGCCGGCGGGGCGTCGGCCGAGGTCGACGGCATCCTGGACGACGAGCCGATGTGCATCGCGATCACCGTCCCCGTCTCGTCACAGGCACGCAGGAACGGGTCCCACTCGTCCGTGTGAATGGACGGCAGCCCCAGATGCGGGGGTATCTCGGAGAAGGCCACCGCGCGCACCCCGCGCGCCGCGTTCCGCCGGACCTCCTCGGCGGCCAGTTCCGCGTCCCACAGCGGGATCAGGGTGAGCGGGACGAGCCGGCCGTGCGCCTCGGGCCCGCACCACTCCTCCACCATCCAGTCGTTGTACGCGCGCACCCCGAGGAGCCCCAGCTCCCGGTCCTTCGCTTCGGTGAAGGTCTGGCCGCAGAAGCGGGGAAACGTGGGGAAGCACAGGGCGGACTGGACGTGGTTGACGTCCATGTCGGCGAGCCGCTCGGGCACCGAGTACGAGCCGGGGCGCATCTGCTCGTAGGTGATGATCTCCAGCTTGATCTCGTCCCGGTCGTAGCCGACCGCGGTGTCCAGGCGGGTGAGCGGGCGGTGCAGGTCCTCGTACACCCACCAGTCGCCGATCGGGCCGTCATCGCCCTCGGCGCCCATCACAGGCGCGAATTTTCCGCCCATGAAGGTCATTTCCTTGAGCGGCGCGCGCACGATCCGGGGGGCGCGGTCGAGGTACTTCGACGGGAGCCGGTCCCGCCAGACATGAGCGGGCTCCACCGTGTGGTCGTCCACCGAGATGATCTTGGGGAAGGTCTCCATGCCTTTCACGGTAGCGTCGATCTGACGAACCGTCAGCTATCCGGGCGGATCCTCGTTCTGCGATCGTTGTCGAGGGCTTGTGCAGAGCGTCACCCACTGCTGACGTCTCCGCCCGTGACAAGGCAGACTGTTGAGCGCGATACCAGCGGTACACAGCAATCCGGATGCGCCCTCCCCGGACCGGAGAGCATGGGCGGCGGGCGGTCCGGGACGGACAGCACACCGGCACGATCGGCAGGGCGAGCAGGGCAGGGGGCGGCAATGGACCGTGACAACGGACCACGAGCGCGGGTTCCGGAGCAGCGTGGTCCGCGGCAGCGGTCCGCCGACGGCTCCGACCTGTGCTTCTCCGTGCTCGGTCCGGTACGGGCGTGGCGCGGCGACGACGCCCTGCCGTCCGGTTCGCCGCAGCAGCGCGCCCTGCTGACCGCGCTGCTGCTGCGCGGCGGGCGCACGGCCACCGCGGCCGAGCTCATCGACGCCATCTGGGGCGAGGACCCGCCCTCGCAGGCCCTGGCCGCCGTGCGCACCTACGCCTCCCGGCTGCGCAAGGTCCTCGACCCGCAGACGCTGGTCAGCGACGCCGGCGGGTACGCGATCCGCACCCGGCACGACGCGGTCGACCTGACGGTCGCCCAGGAACTGGCGGCCGACGCGGAAAAGGCCCGGGTGGGCGGCGACCGCGCCCGGGCCCGCGCGCTGCTCGACGAGGCGCTCGGCCTGTGGGACGGCGAGGCGCTGGCCTCGGTGCCCGGCCCGTACGCCGAGAACCACCGCGCCCGCCTGGAGGAATGGCGGCTCCAGCTCACCGAGACCCGGCTGGACCTGGATCTGGACCTCGGCTGCCACGCCGAGGCGGTCTCCGAGCTGACCGCCCTCACCGCCGCGCACCCGCTGCGCGAGCGGCTGCGCGAACTCCTCATGATCGCCCTGTACCGCAGCGGCCGGCAGGCGGAGGCGCTCGCGGTGTACGCGGACACCCGCCGGCTGCTCGCCGACGAGCTGGGCGTCGACCCGCGCCCCGAACTCTCCCAGCTCCAGCAGCGCATCCTGCGGGCCGACGAGGAGCTGGCCCGCCCCGCCGACGAGCCGGCCCCGGTCCCCGTGCCGGTGCGCCCCGCCCAGCTCCCGGCGACCGTGCCGGACTTCACCGGCCGCTCCGCCTTCGTACGGGAGCTGGGCGACCGGCTGGCGACCGCGGAGGGCTCCGTCATGGCCGTCTCCGCGCTGGCCGGCATCGGCGGCGTCGGCAAGACGACCCTCGCCGTGCACGTCGCCCACCAGGCGCGCCAGCACTTCCCGGACGGCCAGCTGTACGTGGACCTCCAGGGCGCGGGGGCCCGTGCCGCCGAACCGGAGACGGTCCTCGGCGCGTTCCTGCGCGCGCTGGGCGCGGCGGACTCCGCGATCCCCGACTCCCTCGACGAACGCGCCGCCCTCTACCGCTCCACGCTCGACGGCCGCCGCATCCTCGTCCTCCTCGACAACGCGCACGACGCGGCGCAGATCCGCCCGCTGCTCCCCGGCACGCCGGGCTGCGCCGCCCTGGTCACCAGCCGCGTCCGGCTCGTCGACCTGGCCGGCGCCCACCTGGTCGACCTGGACGTGATGTCCCCGGACGAGGCGCTCCAGCTCTTCACCCGCATCGTCGGCGAGGACCGGGTCGCCGCCGAGCGCGAGCCCGCCCTCGACGTGGTCGCCGCCTGCGGCTTCCTCCCGCTGGCCATCCGGATCGCCGCCTCCCGCCTGGCCGCCCGCCGCACCTGGACGGTCTCGGCCCTGGCCGCCCGGCTCGCGGACGAACGCCGCCGCCTCGACGAGCTCCAGGCCGGCGACCTCGCGGTGAAGGCCACGTTCGAACTCGGCTACGGGCAGCTCGAACCCGCCCAGGCCCGCGCCTTCCGCCTGCTGGGCCTGGCCGACGGCCCCGACATCTCCCTCGCCGCGGCCGCCGCGCTGCTCAACCTGGACCCGCACGTCGCCGAGGACGTCCTGGAGTCCCTGGTCGACACCAGCCTCCTGGAATCCGCCGCCCCGGGCCGCTACCGCTACCACGACCTGGTGCGCCTCTACGCCCGCTCCTGCGCGGAACGGGACGAACAGCCCCCGGAGGAACGCGAGGCGGCGCTCTCCCGGCTGCTGGACTTCTACCTGGCGACGGCGGCGGGCGTGTACGCGCTGGAGCGGCCGGGCGACCGGCTGGTGGACCACCTGGAGCCGACGGGGCACGCGGGGCTGCGGTTCACCGACCGGCACAGCGCGCGGGACTGGCTCTACTCCGAGGCGGCCTCCCTGCTCTCCTGCGTCCGCCAGTCCACCGGCCCCGCGACGCTCCCCCGGGGCATCGACCTGCTCTGGGCGGCGCTCGACCTGGGCGAGTCGGGGGCGAACTCGAAGCAGTACGAGTCGACCGCCGTCGCCGTCCTGGAGGCCGCCCGCACGGCGCGCGACCCGCGTGCCGAGGTGCGCGCCCTGATGACGCTCGCCGACGTGCACCACACCTCCGGCCGTTTCGACCAGGCCAGGGACGAGGCGGAGAGGGTCATGCGGCTGGTCGAGTCCACGCGCGACCCCCTGCCCGGCTGCTGGGCGCCGAACGCCCTGGGGATCATGGCGCTCTATCAGAACCGGCACGAGGACGGCGAGAAGTACCTCACCCTGGCCATCGAGCGCTTCCGGGAGATCCACGACCGCCCGGGAGAGGCGAGCGCGCTGTGCAATCTGTCGCGCATCCACCTCGCCACCGGCCGCACCGACAGCGCGGTCTCGCTGGCGCAGCAGGGCATAGACATCTACGACGCCCTGGGGCACGCCCTGCGAAGCGCGAACGGGCGCTACGCGCTGGGCATGGCTCTCACCCAGAGCGGGCAGTTCTCCACCGCCGCGGAGAGCCTCCTGGAGGCGCTGGAGATCTTCCGTGACAGCCGCCAGCGTCTGTGGGAGGGAATGACCCTCTTCCGCCTCTCCGAGGTCGACCTCGCGTCCGGCAGCTCGGCCGACGCGGCGACCAAGGCCGAACTGGCCCTGACCTCCCTGCGCGGGATCGGCGGCGAATGGCGGCGGGGCAATGTGCTCACCGTGCTCGGCCGGGCCCTCGACGACATCGGCCAGTTCGGCCGGGCACAGGTGTGCTGGCGCGAGGCTCTGACCATTTACGATCAGCTCGGCTCCCATGAGGCCGCCGAGGTGCGCGCCCTGCTGGCGTCCGCGGCGACCTAAGGGCTGGACGCCTCCGGGAAGGTCGCGCCCTTGCCGGGAGGGGTGCCTTCGCCGGGAGGGGTGCCTTCGCAGGGGTGCCTTCGCCGGCAGGGGTGCCTTCGCAGGGGTGCCTTCGCCGGGAGGGGTGCCCTTCCCGGGAGGGCGCCGGGCCGCGTCGGCCGGGCCGGAGCGTCGTTCATCGTTCGTTTATCGCGGCACGGCACTCTCTTGCATGTCAATCCGCCGCGTCGGGGGGCAGGCGGATCGATGCCGAGGCCGTAGCACTAATGTGAGCGGCCCTGAGGCGCCCGCCCGGCAGTCCACGGGGGAACAGCCGGGCGGGGCGTCGCCCCACCGTCCTAGATGGCTAAGGAAGCAAACGAACATGGCTGACCCGAAGAACAACCTGGAGATCAAGCCGCAGGACATGCACGCCACCGGCGAGGACACCGGGAAGATCACGACCAAGGACATGCACGCCACCGGCGGAACGGTGAAGCCGCAGGACATGCACGCGACGCTCGCCGCCACCGGCACCGATGACATGCACGCGACGGGCGAGCCGGCCAACTAGAGCCGCATTCGGGGGATGGGGGACGGCCGCGGCGGCGCGGAGGGGGAGCCGTCGCGGCCGTGGCGCGTCCACGGGCGCGCGGCCGGAACGAGCGGCCGGAGAGCCCGGGAAGGGAAGAGGGGCGCGAGCACACGGCTCGCGCCCCTCTCCGCGTACCGGCGGGGCCGCTACAGCGCCCGCACCAGCACCTCCGCCCCGCACAGCTTGCCCATGTCGTCCTCGTCCGAGGTGAAGACCACCACCCGGCCCGCCTGACGCCCCGCGATCACCGCGAGCGCCGCGTCGATGGCGTACTTGTGGCCGTGCAGCCCCGTGGCGCGCAGCAGCCCGATCGCCTCGTCGGCGACGTCCTTCGTGACGGGCTCGACGACGATCCGGGACATGGCCCAGTTCCACACGGGCTGCCGGATCCCGCTGTGGTACGCCTCGATGAGCGTCATCGAACTCGTCACCACGCGAGCACCGGCCTGATGTGCCTTCGTGAGGGTGGCCGTCATCCCCCGGTCCCGCAGCACGGCCCTGGACAAGGCTTCGCTGTCCAGCACAAACGTCATTTCCGCCATCAAGCCGCTTCCGCCCCGCCCTGGGCCCCGGCTTCGCGATCCTCGAACCAGCGCTCGATCTCACGCAGTTCCGCGGCCGCCGCCGCCTGTTCCTGCTCCGTGAGCTGTCCGCCCTCTTCCTGCATCCACGCCACCAGCTCCCCCAGCCGGTCGCGCTCGCGCTGCCGCTCTATGGCGCGCGTGACGTACGCGCTGAACGCGCCGGGGCCGACCTCGCGGCGGATCTCCTCCGCCAGCTCCTCCGGCAGGGTGACCGTGTACTTCTTGGTTGCCATACCAGGCACCATACTCTTGCCCCGGACGCCGCGACCGCCCCTTTCACCTGGGCGAATGACCTTCACACCCCCGTGTTGACACATGCGGCGGCCGGGGCGGGCGGTCAGGCGTCCCTCGGGCTCCCCGACCCGTCCGCGCGCCCCCGCAGCTCCCCCTTCAGCACCTTGCCGCTCGCGTTGCGCGGCAGGGCGGGGAGGAACTCCACCGTCCTGGGGACCTTGTAGTTCGCCATCTCGCGGCGCGACCAGGCGATCAGGTCGTCGGCCGTGACGACGGCGCCCGGCCGGCGCACCACGTACGCCCGGCCGACCTCGCCCAGGCGGGGGTCCGGGACGCCGATCACCGCCACGTCCGCGACGTCCGGGTGCAGGCCGAGGATCTGCTCTATCTCGGCCGGGTACGCGTTGAAGCCGCCGGCGATGAACATGTCCTTGATCCGGTCGGTGATCCGCAGGTTGCCGTGCTCGTCGAGGACGCCCACGTCGCCGGTGCGCAGCCAGCCGTCCGGGGTGAGCGTCGCGGCCGTGGCCTCCGGGTCCTCGAAGTAGCCCGCCATCACATGGAAGCCGCGCACCAGGATCTCGCCGGGGGCCCCGGGCTCGGCCAGCACGCGGACCTCCGTGCCCGGGATCGCCCGGCCGGACGTCGCGGCGATCGTCTCCGCCGGGTCGCCCCGGCGGCACATCGTGACGATGCCGCTCGCCTCGGAGAGGCCGTACGCGGTGAGCACGGTCGCGATGCCCAGCTCCGTGCGCAGCCGTTCCACCAGCCGCAGCGGCACCACCGCCGCGCCCGTCACCACCAGGCGGAGGGCGGAGAGGTCGTGGGCGCCCCGGGCCGGATGGTCGAGCAGCGACTGGTGGAGGGTGGGCGGGCCGGGCAGCACCGAGACGCGCTCGGCGGCCACGTTCGCCAGCGCCGTGTCCGCGTTGAACACCGGCTGCGGGATCATCGTCGCGCCCCGCATCAGGCAGGCGAGCACCCCCGCCTTGTAGCCGAAGGTGTGGAAGAAGGGGTTCACGATCAGATAGCGGTCGCCCTCGCGCAGGCCCGCCAGCTCGCTCCAGATCGCGTAGCAGCGCAGGGTCTGGGCGTGGGTGATGACCGCGCCCTTGGGCCGACCGGTGGTGCCCGAGGTGTAGATGATGTCGGAGGGGTCGGTGGGGGCGATCGCTTCGGCGCGGGCCCGGACCGCCCCGGCGGGCACCCCCTCCCCCGCCGCCAGGAAGTCCTTCCAGGTGAGGTAGTCCTCCGGGGCGCTGTCCGCCAGCACCACCACCCGCTCCAGATGCGGGAGCGGCACCCCGGCCCGGCGCAGCGAGGCCACGTACGAGGTGCCGAGGAAGGTCCCGGTGACGAAGAGCAGCCTGGCCCGGCTGCGACACAGGACATCCGCCGCCTCGGCGCCCTTGAAGCGGGTGTTGAGGGGGACCAGGACCGCCCCGGCGGTGACGGCGCCCAGCGCGGAGACGATCCAGTCGAGGGTGTTCGGGGCCCATACCGCGACCCGGTCCCCAGGCTCGACGCCCGAGGCCATGCACGCGGCGGCGGCCCGCTCGACGCGTTCGCCGAGTTCGGCGTACGAGATCCGGGTGCGGCCCTCGACGACCGCCTCCCGGTCCGCGTACCGCCGCGCCGCCGCGCGCACCAGCCCCGGAACGCTGCCCCACTCCTCGTCGCCGCGCATCGCCCGTCCTCCTGACGCAGTATCCGATCGCACCGGCCCCGGTGGCCGTTCCGGTAGCTGACTATCCGTCAGATTAGCTGTAGCCTCAGCCGCTGTCAGCGGTCATGACGGTCTCGGAGGTGGCGGTGACGGCGCTCAAGGACAGGACGGCGATAGCCGGCATAGGTCAGACGAGGTTCGCGAGACGACTGCCGGAATCCGAGAAGACGCTGGCCTGCCGGGCCATCGTCGCGGCGCTCGACGACGCCGGGATCGACGCCTCGGAGGTGGACGCCTTCGCCTCGTACACGATGGAGGAGACCGACGAGGTCGAGGTCGCCAAGGCGATCGGCGCGGGCGATGTGACCTTCTTCAGCAAGGTGGGCTACGGGGGCGGCGGTTCGTGCGCCACGATCGCCCATCTGGCCGCCGCCGTGGCGACCGGGCAGGCGAGCGTCGGGGTGGCCTGGCGGTCCCGGAAGCGGGGTTCGGGGCCCCGCCCGTGGAAGAACACCGCGGTCCAACTGCCCACCCCCGCCCAGTGGACCCGGCCGTACGGGCTGCTGCGGCCGGCCGACGAGATCGGGATGCTGGCCCGGCGCTACATGCACGCGTACGGGGCGACCCGCGACCATCTCTTCAACGTGGCGCTCGCCTGCCGCAACCGCGCCAACCAGAACCCGGACGCGGTGATGTACGAGCGCCCGCTGACCCGCGACATGTATATGACCTCGCGCTGGATCAGCGAACCGCTCTGCCTCTTCGACAACTGCCTGGAGACGGACGGCGCGCTGGCCTGCGTCGTCGTCTCGGCGGAACGGGCCCGGGACTGCCGGCGCAGGCCCGTCTACATCCACTCGGTCGCGCAGGGGCTGCCCGCCCAGCACCACGGGATGGTCAACTACTGGAACGACGACCCGCTCTCCGGCCCGGCGTGGACGGCCGCCCGGCAGCTGTGGAAGCACGCCGACTTCGGCCCGGACGACGTGGACGTCGCGCAGATTTACGACGCGTTCACCCCGCTCATCCCGCTGTCGCTGGAGGGCTACGGATTCTGTGGGCGCGGCGAGGGCGCCGCGTTCACCGAGGGCGGGGCGCTGGAGAGCGGCGGCCGGCTGCCCATCAACACCGGGGGCGGCGGGCTCAGCGAGGCGTATGTGCACGGCTTCAACCTGATCACCGAGGGCGTGAAGCAGTTGCGCGGCGACTCCACCGCCCAGGTCCCGGACGCCGGAACGTGCCTGGTCACCGCGGGCGAGGGCGTGCCCACGTCCGCCGTGCTGCTCAGGAACTGAGGAGCTGGGGGCCGGGGATCGAGGGGCCGGGGAACCGGGGAAGTCGGGGATTCGCGGAAACGGAGAATCGGAGAATTGGAGAGCTGACATGGACGACGCTCTGCTGACGCCGGTCGTGGACGACGACGGCGCCCCCTTCTGGGAGTACGCGGCCCATGGCGAACTCCGGGTGCAGGCGTGCGCCGACCCGGGGTGCGGGAGGCTGCGGTTCCCGCCCCGCCCGTGCTGCCCGCACTGCCGGTCCTTCGCGAGCGAGTGGCGGCTGATGAGCGGGCGCGGCCGGATCTGGTCGTATGTGCTGCCGCATCCGCCGCTGCTGCCCGCGTACGCCGCGCAGGCGCCGTACAACGCCGTCGTGGTGGAACTGGCCGAGGCGCCGGGGATCCGGCTGGTCGGCAATGTGGTGAGCGGCCCGGACGCGGCGCTGGACTCGGTGGACCCGGGGCGGCTGCGGATCGGGGCCCCGGTGCGGGCGGTGTTCTGCCCGGACCCCTCCGGGACGACCCTGGTGCGCTGGCTGCTGGAGCGGTGAGGGGGAGGCGGCGATGGGGCTGCGCACGGAACGGGACGAGCAGACCGGGGTCGCGCTGATCACCCTGGACCGGCCGGAGCGGCTGAACGCGATCGACCTGCCGACGGCCGCCGAACTGACCGCCGCCTGGCGGGCGTTCCGGTACGACGACGGGGTGCGGACGGTCGTCGTCACCGGGGCGGGCGGCCGGGCCTTCTGCACGGGCATCGACCGGTCGGCGGAGGTGCCGCAGCCCTCGTCCCCGTACGCGATCGACGATCCGCTGCTCGCGATCGGGCCGAAGGCGAACGACCTGTGGAAGCCGGTGATCGCGGCCGTGGAGGGGATGGCCTGCGGCGGAGCGTTCTATCTGCTGGGCGAGGCGGAGTTCGTCGTGGCGTCGGAGGAGGCGACGTTCTTCGACCCGCACACCACGTACGGCATGGTCAGCGCCTACGAGGCGATCGCCATGGCGCAGCGGATGCCGTTCGGGGAGGTGGCCCGGATGTCCCTGATGGGTACGGCGGAACGCGTCACGGCCCGCCGTGCCTACGAGATCGGCCTGGTCAGCGAGGTGACGGCGGCGGGCGGCGCGGTGGCGGCGGCGCTGCGGGCGGCGGAGGTGATCGCCTCGTACCCGACGGAGGCGGTGCAGGGGACGGTACGGGCGGTGTGGTCCGCGAAGGAGGCGGCACGGACGCAGGCCATGGCCCACGCCCCGCACCTGATCGCGCTCGGGAACCTGCCGCCGGAACGGCAGGCCGGGCTCTTCCGGGGGCGGGGCGGCGGCGACTTCCGGCTGCGCTGACCGGTTGGCCGACCGGTCGGCCGGTCGGCGGTCGGCGGTCGGCAGTCGGCAGTCGGCAGTCGGCGGTCGGCCGGTCTCATGGCCTTCCGGTCTCATGGCCTTCCGGTCTCATGGCCGTCCGGTCTTCCGGCCGTCGCCCGGAGCCGGCCGTGCCCCGGGACGGCCATGCCCCGGGGTCAGCTGATCAGTTCGGCCTCGACCCGGCACTTCCTGACCTTGGAGACCTTGCGCGGGTTGTCCATGCGCACGGACACGGTCTTGGTCTCGCCGCCCTCGGCCGTCACGTCGGCCTCACCGCTGTCGATGGTGCGGCCGCCCGCGTCGAGGAAGTCCACGTCCACCTCGTACCGGTGCGAACCGGTGGCGTTCGCCGTCAGCCTGACGGTGGAGGCGGTGACGGCCTTGCGCTTCCCCCTGCCGGGCGAGGCGCAGCGGAACACGTACGCGCTGGGCGCGTCGGACGCGGACGGCTCGGGCGCCGTGCCGCCGGAGGAGGAGGACGATGAGCCGGAGTCGTAGTCGTCGCGGCCGTAATCGCTGTGGTGGTAGTCGTTGTTGCTCTTCTTCGAGCTGGAGCAGCCGCCCCCGCCACTGCTGCTGCTCGATCCCTTGCTCCGGCTCTTGCCCTTGCTCGCGTGGCTCCGGCCGGCGGTCGAGAACCCGGTGAGCGCGAGCACCACCACGAGCAGTACCGCCGAAAGCTTGATGTGCTGCCGCATCATCGATGCAGCCCCCCTTGTGTCGTCTGTCCGTACGCCACAGGTGCCGTACGGATCACCGCGTCGTCCGTCCCGGGGCGCGGGCGTCCGTGCCCCGGGCGTCGGGCGTTCCGGGCGCGGCACGCCCCGGATTGTCGTGCGTCCCCGCGTGTCCTGGGTTGTTGCTTGTCGAACAACTGCGTCACGGTAGCGCACGGTGGCGAGGCCCGGGGCGTGGGCGTAGCGTCGGGCGCGTGAGTGGTGCCGATCCCTATCGCGGGCCGACGGCACCGGGCGGGTGACGGCGGACCGTCGCACCGGCCCCTCGGACCGGTCTTCCGCACCGGTTCCTCATTCCGGTCCGTGCGCAGGCAGGAGGCCGACGATGATCCGCAACGTCCTCGGTTCGGTCCTCGCCCTCGTCGGAGCGGCGGCCGCCGTGCTGAGCCCCTTCCGTCACTGGTACGACGGCCGTCTCGGACGTGAGTACGGGATCGGGGACCCGTTCACCGGCATCACGTCCGGCCATCCGGGCGTGTGGGGCTCGATCCTGTTGTTCTTCCTGTTCACCGCCCTGCTGACGGTGGTCGGGGTACTGGTGCGCTCGCGGTCGCTGGTGGCGGTGGCGGGGCTGGCGGTGCTCGGGTTCACGGTGCTGTGGATGGTGCGCCAGGGGCAGGCGGCGGACGGCCTGGCGGTCACGAGCGGCGGTTCCGGGCTGCGGTGGGGTGTGGCGGGCGCGGCGGTGGGCGGGGTGCTGACCCTGCTGGGCGCGTTCCTGATGTCGGGGCGGCGCGGCGGCGGGCGGCGCGCCCGCAGGTGGCCCGGCGGCAGGCGGACGCCCGACGAGGAGTACGCGGACGAGGGGCGCCCCGCGCACGGCGCACACGGCGCGCACGACGATCCGGCCCGTTCGTACCGCACGCCCGGCGCGGAGCATCCGGACACCTGGCCGCCGACGCAGGAGCCGGGGCCGTCCGTCCAGACGAGCACACTGCCGGAGCCCGAACGGGACCCGTACACGGGCCCGGAGCCCCGCACCGGCCCGCCGCCGGCCCCCGGTCCGTCCCCGGAGAGCCCGGGTCCGGGGGATCAGGACACGGCCCACCTTCCCCCGGTGACGGACGAGGAGCCCGGCGCCCACCGGCCCCCGCGGGACTGAGACCTCGCGGGACCGAGACCCTGCGGGACCGGGACCTCGCGGGACCGAGACCCTGCGGGACCGGGACCTCGCGGGACCGAGACCCTGCGGGACCGGGACCTCGCGGGACTGAGACCTCGCGGGACCGAGACCCTGCGGGACCGGGACCTCGCGGAACTGAGACCCTGCGGCCCCTGCGGGTCTGAGAACCCACCGCCCTCGCGGGACCGAAGCCCCTGCGGCCCGGCGAGCCCGAAACCCCGCGCCCCCGTCGGCGGCCCGCCGGAGGCCCCGCGCCCCGGGCCGTCGGCAGGCGCTACGCGGGCGCTACGCCCGGGCGCGGTTGCCCGTGCCCGTGCCCTTCAGCGCGTCCAGCGCGTAGACGCAGCGGTCCTTGCTGCACGCGTACACGACGCCGCCGCGCGCCACCGGGGAACCCGTGATCTCGCCGCCGGTCGCCAGCTTCCAGCGGAGCTGGCCGCCCGCCGCGTCCAGGGTGTACAGGACGTGGTCGGCGGAGCCGAAGTGCACCCGGCCGTCCGCGACGACGGGCGCGCCGACCACCTCGCCGCCCGCCGCGAACCGCCACTTCGGGGTGCCGGTGACCGCGTCGAGGGTGTACAGCGCGCTGCCACTGCCGACGTGGACGTTCCCGCCCGTCACCAGGGCCGGTTCGATCGACTGGCGGGCCTCCGTGGCGATCCGCCAGCGGTCCTTGCCGGTGGCGGCGTCGAGCGCGTACACCGTGCCGAGGTAGTCCGCGAGATACACGCCGCCGCCGGTGACGGCCGGCCCGGGCGCGAACGCGGGCGGGGAGAGGAACACCGCGGGCGACTCGAAGTGCCAGCGGACGTGGCCGGAGACCAGTTCGACGGCGAGGACCCGGGCCCCGGCGCCGATGTACACGAAGCCGTCCGACGCCGGCGTCACCCGGACCGGCACACCGCCGCAGGAGGCCGCGTCGCCGATCGGGTACGACCAGCGCTCCATGCCGGTGCGGGCGTCCACGGCGCGCAGCCGGGCGTCCTGCCAGAGGAAGACCGTGCCGTCGTGGAGGGCGGGCCCGGCGTCCTGCGTCTCGAAGTCGCTCTGCACCCCGACGGCCTCCCACAGCTTCTCGCCCGTGGACGCCTCCCACGCCTGGACGCCGCCGCCCCGGGTGCCGGTGACGACGGTGCCGCGCTCGGCCCTCAGCGAGTACACCCAGGCGTCGGTCTGCAGCCGCCACTGCTCGGCGCCCGTCGCGGCGTCCAGGGCATACAGCGAAGGACCGTCGGAGGCGTGGATCCGGCCGCCGTCGACGGCCATCGACCAGGCCACGTCCCGGGTCTTGAACTGGCGCCGGCCGTTGCCGATGTCCAGGGCGTGGACCTCGAACGACGTCACGTAGAGGAGGTCGCCGACGACGACGGGGGTGCCCCAGACGTCGTTGGACATCCGGAACCGCCAGGGCCGCCAGCGGTCCGGGGCCGGGGCGTCGGGGGCGTGTGTCGGCGCGGGCAGCGGGGCGGGCGGGGCGCCGTTCACCCCGGGCGCGCCGTTCACGCCGGTGGCGGCGACCCCGGCGGGCGGGCGCACCCAGCCGGTCGCGGGGCCGGCGTCCGGGGCGGCGGTGGCGGCGGCCCGGACGTCCTGGGCGCGGGGGCCGGGGCCGATCGGCACCTGGGCGCCGGGCAGCCGGACCGGGCCGCCGTCGGGCGGCGACGCCGGGGGCGCGGGGTGCGGGTCGGTGTCGCCGTGCCACGCCGGGTGCGGGTCGGCGGCCGGCGGCTGCGGGGGCGGCGGAGGCAGCGGGGCCGGGGCGGGCGGAGGAGCCGGCTCGGGGGCGGGAGGGGCCGCCTTGCGGCCGCCGCGGCGCTGCTCGATGAGCGCGGTGGCGGCGGACGGCAGCCAGGCCGAGGCCGTACCGCTGTCGTCGCCGCCGGAGGCGAAGAGGTGCGGGGCGAGCTGCGCCTGGAGATCGGCGGGGGTGGGCCGCAGCGCCGCGTCCATCTGCATGCAGGACTCGATCAGCGGGCGCAGCTCGTCCGGCAGGCCCTCCAGGTCGGGGCCCTCGCGCAGCAGCATGAACACGGTCTCCACGGGGTTGCCGCCGTGGAACGGCGCGTGGCCGGTGGCGGCGAAGACCAGGGTCGAGCCGAGCGAGAACACGTCGCTGGCGCCGGTGACGCTGCGCGAGTCCCTGGCCTGCTCGGGAGACATGTACGCGGGGGTGCCGACGGCGACGTTCGTCATGGTCAGCCGGGTGTTGGAGACCCCGGACGCGATCCCGAAGTCGATCACGCGGGGACCGTCCTCGACGACGAGCACGTTCGACGGCTTCATGTCGCGGTGCACGAGCCCCGCGCCGTGGATCGACTGGAGCGCCTCGGCGATTCCGGCGGCCAGCCAGCGCACCGCCTGCGCCGGCATGGGCCCGCACTCGTTGACGATCTCTTCCAGGGAGGGGGCGGGCACATAGGCGGTGGCGAGCCAGGGCACGGCGGCCCGCGGGTCGGCGTCCACGACGGCGGCCGTGTAGAAGCCGCTGACCGCCCGGGCGGCCTCCACCTCACGCGTGAAGCGGACCCGGAAGAGCTGGTCCTCGGCGAGCTCCGTGCGCACCGTCTTGATCGCCACCCGCCGGCCCGACGCCGAGCGTGCGAGATAGACCAGCCCCATGCCGCCGGCCCCGAGCCGTCCCAGCACCTCGAACGGGCCGATCCGCCTCGGGTCGTGCTGCGTCAGCTGCTCCACCACTTGCACTGCCACCTCCCCGTACGGACCTCCGGCAACGGAAGCCCGCGAAAACCCGCCTCGTGCGGCGTCTCACCACTGGGCACCACCCGGCGGTGCGCACCCCGATTGTTCCTGGCTGAGCCTCCGGTTGCGAACCCGGGGGCGGACCGGGGTGTCACAGGTCACTCCGGCCGCTTCCCGGACACAGGGGGCTGAAGTACGGCGAACACGGCGCCCTGGTCGTCCTGGAGCACCGCCATCCGCCCGTGCGGGATGTCGAAGGGCGGCGCGGTGATGCGGCCGCCGAGGCGCACCGCGTGCCCGGCGGTGGTGTTGCAGTCCTCGACGGCGAAGTAGGTGAGGAAGTAGCTGGGCATCTCGGCGGGGAAGGCGTCGGTGATGACGCCGCGCCCGGCGATCGCGGTGTCGGGTCCGGGCTCGGCTCCCGCCGGGGACCAGACGCGGAAGTCGGGGTGGGTCCCGGCGGCGCCCGGCGCGGCCTCGCCGTGCGCCTCGTGGCCGGACAGGTCGCGGGCGGCGTCGTCGTGGTCGGCGCCGGCGGAGCCGAGGGCCGCGCCGGAGGCGTCGAGGTCGGTGCCCTGGAAGCCGAAGACGTCCTCGTAGAAGGCGTCGACGCGTTCCTTGTGCCGGGTGTGGACCTCGGTCCAGCAGAACGAGACGGGTTCGTTCCGCTTCTCGAAGCCCGCGCGCTCACCGGCCTGCCAGAGCCCGAAGACCGCGCCGCCGGGGTCGGCGGCCTGGGCGACCACCCCGGCCCGGCCGGCCGGCGTCGGAGCGGTGATCACCAGGCCGCCCGCCTCCCTGATCCGGGCGACGGTCGCGACGATGTCGTCGGTGGCGAAGTAGACGCCCCAGGCGGTGGGCATCCGGCCGTCCTTCTTGGCGACGAGCGCCGCGACCAGCCGCCCCTCGCTGTACGCGTCGGCGTACGGGCCCTCGCCGGGCCGGAAGGTCCAGCCGAACAGCTCGCCGTAGAAGCGCTTGCCCGCTTCGAGGTCGGGGAGCTGCACATCCACCCAGCACGGCGCGGATCGCGCGAATGCGGCCATGGGCCCGGGTCCTTCCGTGTTCACGGTTCACGCCGTCGCTCCCGAACGCCCCCCGACGCCCGCGACCGCTCCCGAGGCGTTCCCCCGGGGGGCGTTCCGGGCCGTCCGCGGGGGCTCACGGCCCACGTCGGTGACACTGGTCGCACCCAACGTAACCGCGCCCGGCGCACACCGCTCCCCGGGTGACCACAACGAGATCACCCTTCGAAGAAAGATTCGATATTTACCGGGTCACGGAAAGTTATCCACGGAAGTTATCCACAGGCTGTTGATAGGACTTATCCCCGCGCGGGGCCCGTCCCGTCGGTTTCCGGCCACTCACCCCGGGGCACCTGCGAAGCTCCCCATTTGCAGTCGGCCGAATCGCGCTGGGATCACCCCTCGGTAAGCTGACGGCATGACAGGACAAGTACGCACCGTCGACGGCCGCGTGGCCGGTCGACGCGGACAGGCGACGCGGCAGAAGCTGCTCGACTGCCTCAGCGAGATGCTCAGTTCCTCGCCGTACCGGGACGTCAAGGTCATCGACGTGGCCCGGAGGGCGGGGACTTCACCCGCGACCTTCTACCAGTACTTCCCCGACGTCGAGGGCGCCGTCCTCGAAATCGCCGAGGAAATGGCCAAGGAGGGTGCCGGGTTGACCGAATTGGTCGCCGGCCGCTCCTGGGTCGGCAAGGCCGGCCGGCAGACCGCCGAAGAGCTGGTCGAGGGCTTCCTCGACTTCTGGCGACATCATGACGCGATTCTGCGCGTGGTGGACCTCGGCGCCGCCGAGGGCGACAAGCGGTTCTACAAGATCCGCATGAAGATCCTCAATTCGGTGACGAACTCCCTCACGGACGCGGTGAAGGACCTCCAGGCCCGCGGCAAGGTCGACAAGGACGTGAGCGCGGCCGCGATGGCGGGCTCCCTGGTCGCCATGCTGGCCGCGGTCGCCTCACATCAGAAGGGCTTCACGACCTGGGGCGTGAAGCAGGCCGAACTCAAGCCGAACCTCGCACTGTTGGTGCACCTTGGCATCACCGGCAAGAAACCGGCGAGGTAGCCGGGCGCCGGGTTCCTCCTCACTTCCCCACTGGGCGCCGCCCGGCCGTTCCGGGCGCCCCCAGGTCCTGTCTCGCCGACGGCGGACCACCCAGGTGGTCCGCCGTCGGCGTACCCGGGTCCTTCCACCCGGGTACGTCCCCCGCTCACCGCATCAGCCCGTCGCGTCACCCGACTGTTCCAGCCGGAAGAGCCGGATTTCCCGTTCGACCCGTGCCTGGTACGAGGCGTACGGGGGCCAGAACCCCACCGCCGCCCGCCAGGCCGCCTCCCGCTCCGCGCCGCTGAGCAGCGTGGCGCGCACCGGGATGTCGCGCCCGTGCCAGTTGACGACGGCCCGGTCCGGCCCGGCCAGCAGGTTCGCGGTCCAGGCCGGGTGACCCGGTCGGCCGAAGTTGCTGCCGACCAGGAGCCAGCTGCGCGCCGCCCCCTCGCCCTCCGGGACGCAGGCCAGCGGGGTGGTCCTGGGCAGCCCGCTCCTCGCGCCCGGCACCGTCAGCACCAGCCCCGGCAGCATCCGGGCGCTGAGCAGCACCCGGCCGCGCGTCAGCCGGTGCACCGCCCGGTCCGCGGCCGGGACGACATGCGGGGCGATCCTCGCGAAGGCGCGAGTGGCGGAGACCTTCTGGACCAGCCGGACCCCGGCCGCCATCAGACGGTCACCCGCCCGGCCGTGCCCGGGGCGGACGCCGGGGCGGGCGTGGCGTCGACCCCCGGGGCGGCCCGGCCGGGAGCCGACGGCACGGCCGCGCCCGGATCGGCCGTGCCCGGGGCGGTCCGGCCTGCGTCCGGCCGCGCGCCGGCCGGTCCGGCGAACAGTCCGGCCTGCTCGGCCGCGCGGTCGCGGAGCCGGTGGACGGGCCCGAAGAGCAGTTCGTCGCCCGCGGCCCGCTTGAGGTACAGATGCGCCTCGTGCTCCCAGGTGAAGCCGATGCCGCCGTGCAGCTGGACGGTCTCGGCCGCGGTGGTCCGCAGCGTCTCCAGGGCCTGGGCGAGGGCGAGCCCCCCGGCGGAGGCCGGGTCCCAGGCCGCGTAGCAGGCGGCGGAGCGGGCCGCCCGCACCCCTACGTACAGGTCCGCCAGGCGGTGCTTGACGGCCTGGAAGGAGCCGATCGGCCGGCCGAACTGCTCCCGCGTCCCGACGTACGCGACGGTCCGCTCCAGCGCGCTCGCCGCCGCCCCCACCGCCTCCGCGGCGAGCAGGGCGGCGACCGGGGGCCCGGCCGCGGCGAGCGCGCCGGTCACGTCCGCGGTGTCGTCCGTGCCCAGGAGCTCGGCCCCGGCGTCCCGCAGCTCGACGCGGGCGAGCGGCCGGGTCTCGTCCAGCGAGGTGCGGCGGGCCCGGACCACCCCCGCCGTGTCCGGGCGGACCAGGAAGAGCAGCGTGCGGCTGCGCGGGAAGCCGCCGGCGTGGGCGGCGACCAGGAGAATCCCCGCGCTGTGCCCGTCCGGCACCCGCGTGGCCTCCCCGTACAGCCGCCATCCCGTGCCGTCGGCGGCCGGCCGGGCCTGCACGCCGCCCGCCCGGCCGCCCCCCGCCCAGGCGCCGCCGGCCGGGTCACCGATGAGACCCAGCGCGAGGGGCAGCGAGGCGCCCGGGACGGCCAGGGTCGCGGTCAGCTCCCCGGCGGCGAGGCGCGGCAGCAGGGCGGCGCGCTGGTCCGCGGTGCCGAGCGCGGCGATCAGCGGCGCGGCCAGGGCGGCGGTGGCGATCAGCGGCGACGGGAGCAGGGCCCGGCCGGTCTCCTCGCAGGCGACGGCCAGTTCGACGAGGCCGCAGCCGACACCCCCGTACTCCTCCGGGAGCGCGAGCCCGGGCAGCCCGAGGTCCCGGGAGAGCCGGCGCCACAGCGGGGCGTCGTAGCCGTCGGCGGTGCGCACGGCGCTCCGGACGGCGTCCGGTCCGGCGTGCTCGGTGAGCAGTTCGCGCAGGGTGCGGCGGATCGCGTCCTGTTCCGCGGTGAAGGCGGCGTCCATCGTCGGGCTCCTTCCCCTCGGGGGTCCCGGCCCCCGATCTGACGGGCCGTCATGTTAGGTGCGATCCCCCGAGATGCCCAGAGCCGCGCGCCCCGGGGCCGGGGCGGTCGCGCCCGGAGCCATCCGCCCCCCACCCCACCCGGCCCGCCCGGCCTGCCCGCCCGCGTGCGATCCGGGCCGCGGCGGCCCGCGCGGCGAACCACGCGACGGGTTCCGCACAGGTCCGCCGGACAGAAATCTGATGTACCGTCAGATTCATGGCTGCTTCCCCGCGCAAGGTCGCCGTCGTCGGCATATCGCTCGCGGACTGCGGACGCGTCGACGACGCCACGCCGTACGCCCTGCACGCCCAGGCCGCCCGTCGGGCGCTGGCCGACTCGGGCCTGGACCGGTCCGTGATCGACGGTTTCGCCTCCGCCGGGCTCGGCACGCTCGCCCCCGTGGAGGTCGCCGAGTACCTGGGGCTGAAACCCACCTGGGTGGATTCCACCGCGGTCGGCGGCTCGACCTGGGAGGTGCTGGCGGCCCATGCGGCGGACGCCATCGCCGCGGGTCACGCCCGTGCCGTGCTGCTGGTGTACGGGTCGACGGCCCGGGCGGACATCAAGGCCGGGCGGCGGACGTCCAACCTCTCCTTCGGGGCGCGCGGCCCCCTCCAGTTCGAGGCGCCGTACGGGCACTCGCTGATCGCGAAGTACGCGATGGCCGCCCGCCGCCACATGCACGCGTACGGGACGACCCTGGAGCAGCTCGCCGAGGTGGCGGTCCGGGCACGGGCGAACGCGGCGGCCAACCCGGACGCGATGTTCCGCGACCCGATCACCGTGGACGACGTGCTGTCGGGGCCGATGATCGCGGACCCGTTCACCAAGCTGCACTGCTGCATCCGCAGCGACGGCGGCTGCGCGGTGCTGCTGGCCGCCGAGGACCTGGTGGCGGACACGGCGAAGGACCCGGTGTGGATCCTCGGCACGGGCGAGCACGTCTCGCACTCCGCCATGTCCGAGTGGGACGACTTCACGGTCTCCCCGGCGGCGGTCTCGGGCCGGCTGGCGTTCGAGCGGGCCGGGGTGCGCCCGTCGGACGTGGACCTCGCGGAGATCTACGACGCGTTCACGTACATGACGCTGGTGACGCTGGAGGACCTGGGATTCTGCGCGAAGGGCGAGGGCGGCGCGTTCGTGGAGAAGGGCCGGACCGGTCTGACGGGCGAGCTGCCGGTCAACACGGACGGCGGCGGGCTCTCCGCCTGCCACCCCGGGATGCGCGGGCTGTTCCTGCTGGTGGAGGCGGTACGGCAGCTGCGCGGCGAGGCGGGCGCGCGCCAGGTCCGCAGAAGCGGCGGCGGGCTGCCGGAACTGGCGGTGGCGTCGGGGACCGGTGGCTGGTTCTGCTCATCGGGGACGGTGGTGCTGGGGCGGGGCTGAGCCCGGTGGCGGGGGCGGAGACCGGCGGGCCATGCGCTGCAATGGGGGCATGAGTGACGTACAGAAGTCCGACGCGCGGCGGCGCTTCCTGGATCTGCTCCACACCCAGCGGGTCTGGGACATCGACCTCCCGGCCTTCGAGCCGGGCGACGCACCCGACACGCCGCTTCCGCTCTTCCACGCGTGGTTCGCCGAGGCCGTGGCCGCCGGGCAGACCGAGCCGCACACGATGTCGCTGGCCACCGTCGACGCGGAGGGCCGGCCCGACGTGCGCACGCTGATGCTGCACGACGCGGACGAACGCGGCTGGCACTTCGCCACGCACCGCACCAGCGCGAAGGGCCGTCAGCTGGCCGCCCACCCGGATGCCGCGCTCGGTTTCTACTGGCCCGCCCAGGGGAGGCAGGTCCGGGTACGGGGGCCGGTCGCGGCCTGCTCCCCCGCCGAGAGCCGGGCCGATCTGCACGCCCGCTCGACCGGGGCGCTGGCGTCGGCGCTGGTCGGGCGGCAGAGCGAGGTGCTCGGCTCGGCCGAGGAACTGCACCGCGCCTCGGACCTCGCCTGGCGGCGCGCCGAGGCGGAGCCGGACGCGGAGGCCGCGAGCTGGACGCGGTACGTGGTCGAGCCCCGGGAGGTCGAGTTCTTCCAGGGCGACGCCCGGCGGCGGCACATACGGCTGCGTTATGTCAGGCGGGCGGACGCCCGGGGCTGGGACCGAGAACTCCTCTGGCCCTGAGACCGGGGGCTCCTCCGGGCCTGGCCCGGGGCTTCCCGGCCCCGGGGCCCGGGGCCTCTCCGATCCCGGCCCGGGGCTCCCCCGGCCGGCCGCCGCACCACGCCGTCCGTCCGGCCGGCCGCGATCCACGCATGCGGTCGCGGTCGGCCGGACGGTGCGGCCGATGAGCCGCCTCGACCGGTCGGACGGCTCGTCCGAGGCGATTCGACCGGTGAGGCGATTCGACCGGTGAGGCGGTTCAGCGGTCAGGCGGTTCGACCGGTGAGGCGGTGCAGCGATGAGGCGGTGCAGCGGTGCTGCTGTCGCAGCGATGAGGCGGTCGTTTCATCCGGCGGTGACGATGATCGCCTGCACCGGGCAGGCGCGGGCCGCCTCCTTCACCGTGGGTCCGTCGGCGGCGTTCTCGTAGTCGGGCAGCAGTTCGCTGAACCCTTCGTCGTCCTGGGTGAACACCTTCGGTGCGGTGAGCGCGCACTGTCCCGCGCCGATGCACCGGTTCCTGTCGATGTCGATATCGATCCGCATGTCGGCAAGCCTTTCTGATCCGGCCATGATCCGGCCCCTTCAGCCGCTCCGGATGATCCGGCCGGCACAACTCTTCCGACGGACCCGGAAGATTCGGCGGATCGATCCCGGCGATTCTTCGGGTCCGTTTTCGATCACCTTCCGATCACCACGTCACGGGCAGTTCGTACAGTCCCTGAATGGTGTCGCCCGGTTTGAACGGGATTTCCTCGGCGGGCACGGCCATCCGCAGTTCCGGAAGACGCCGGAACAGCGCCGGCAACGCGATCTCCATTTCGGCCCGCGCCAGATTCTGGCCCAGGCACTGGTGGATGCCGAACCCGAAGGCGAGGTGATTGCGCGCGTTCCGGCCCAGGTCCAGCCGGTCCGGTGCGGGGTAGACCTTCTCGTCGCGGTTGATCACCGAGGTGGACAGGATGACGCCGTCGCCCGCCCGGATGGTCACACCGCCGACCTCGATGTCCGCCACGGCCATCCGCGAGATCCCGTCCGCGATGGAGAGGAAACGCAGCAGTTCCTCGACCGCGGTCGGCATCAGCTCGTCCGACTCCCGCATCCGGGCCAGCTGCTCGGGGTGCTGGAGCAGGGTGAACGTGCCGAGCGAGATCATGTTGGCGGTCGTCTCGTGACCGGCCACGAGCAGGATCTGGGCCAGCCGCACCAGCTGGTCGCGGTCCAGCCCGCCGGTCTCCAGCTGCTTCACGATGAGCTCGTCGAGCAGCCCCTCGCCCGGGGCGGACCGCTTCCGCTCGATCAGCACACGGAAGTACTCGTCGAGGGCATCCCGCGCGGCCTCGACGTCGGCGGCCGCGGGCCCGCGCAGCAGCTTGCGCGACTGCGCCTCGAAGAACTCGTGGTCGGAGTACGGCACGCCCAGCAGCGAGCAGATGACCATGGAGGGAACGGGCAGCGCGAAGGAGTTGACCAGGTCGGCCGGCGGTCCCTGCTCGACCATCCGGTCGAGCAGCCGGTCGACGATCTCCTGGATCTGGGGCCGGAGGGCCGCCGTCCGCTTGAGCGTGAAGCTGGGGATGAGCATCCGGCGCTGGACGTTGTGCTCCGGGTCGTCGACGCCGAGCAGCTCCACGCGCCGCAGCTTGGACGTCGCGATCCGTTCGGCGAAGATCGGGAACGAGGGGTGCTCCCGGTCCGACGACAGCCTCGGGTCCGCCAGCAGTGAACGGGCCTCGGCGTGTCCGGTCACCAGCCACACCGTGCGTCCGTCGAAGAGCCGGACGGACGACACCGGCCCTTCCTCGCGTCGCGCGCTGCGGTATTCCGTTGGCGGGTGATAGGGGCAGGTACGGTTCTGCGGAAATGAAGGGGTCTCGGCAACTGCCATGGCGGACCTCGCAGGGGTGAGGGAGTCCTACCGATCTCTGCCCACTAGATGCCTCAGGCATCTAAAGGGTCCAGGTGATGTTCGGCCAAATATCCTCCGGTGGCCCCTCGGGACCTCCCCCGGTCCATTTTCCCTCCCCCGTCTGCTTTCCCTCGTCGGCCACTTTCCCCCCGCCGGACCGAACGCGCACGTCGAACTCCGCCCGCCGGGTGCTCCATAGTCCCTCCCCCGGGCCCCGCATTCCGGCTGCGCCGTCCCGCTTTCCGGGTGAAAGGGGCAAGATGGAAGGCGACAGCGTGACTGGAGGCGACGATGAGCCGAACCCGTTCCCGTTACGCCCCGGACAGCGGACTGACCACCCGCATGGTCAGCACGATGTTCCTGATCGGACTGCTGTACGTGGTCCTGGTCGGGGTGCTGCTCGCGGTGCTGCGCGGCGCCTGGCCGATCATCCTGATCATCGTCGGCGGCATGTTCATCGCCCAGTTCTGGTTCAGCGACCGCATCGCGGCGTTCAGCATGGGAGCCCGCGAGGTGACCCCGGAGGAGGCGCCCGAGCTGCACGGCGCGATCGACCGGATATGCGCCCTTGCGGACATGCCGAAGCCACGCGTGGCCATCGCCCGCAGCGATGTGCCGAACGCCTTCGCGACCGGCCGCAGCGAGAAGACCGCCCTGGTCTGCGCCACCACGGGGCTGCTGCGCAGACTGGAGCCGCCGGAACTGGAGGGGGTGCTCGCGCACGAGATGTCGCACGTCGCCCACCGCGACGTGGCCGTCATGACGATCGCCTCGTTCCTCGGCGTGCTGGCCGGCGTCATCACCCGCGTCGCCCTGTGGGGCGGGCTCTCCCGCAGCAGCCGCAGCAACGACCCGGTCGGCATCGTGGTCATGCTGATCCCGCTGATCAGCGCGGTCGTGTACGTGCTGAGCTTTCTGCTCACCCGGCTGCTCTCGCGCTACCGCGAGCTCTCCGCCGACCGGGCGGCCGCGCTGCTGACCGGGCGGCCCTCGGCGCTGGCCTCCGCCCTCACCAAGGTGAGCGGCCAGATGGCCCGCATCCCGACGGAGGACCTGCGCAAGGCGGAGCCGTACAACGCGTTCTACTTCGTCCCCGCGTTCTCCTCCAAGGAGAGCCTGAGCCGGCTGCTCTCCTCGCACCCGACCCTCGAACAGCGCCTGGACCAGCTGGCCCGCATCTCCACCGAGCTCTCCCGTCCGTGAGAAGCCCGGCAGCGCGGGGCAACGGAAGCGCACGACCTACCGGTAAGGAGCGTTCATGGGCCTTCTCGACGCCATCCTGGGCCGCAGCAAACCGGTCCGCCCCGACCTCGACCAGCTCTTCGCCGTGCCGTCGGCGGCCCTCACCCTCCAGGCGGGCGCCGGGTTCACGCCCACCGGACTCGGCTCGGTCTGCTTCGCGGGCGTCGAGGGCGGCTCCTTCGCCCGCGTGCGGCAGGACGTGCGCGAACTGCTCGACGCCGACACCGACCGCGGCGGCGTCCCCGTGGAGTTCAGCCAGGACGCCTACGGCTACACCTGGCTGCTCGCCCGGCAGTCCCCGGACGACGTGGCCTCCCTGGTCAACGACCTGCACGCGGTCAACACCCTGCTCCAGGAAGGCGGCTTCGGCCCGCAGCTGCTCTGCTCGCTGATCGGATTCCGGGACGGCCACGACCGCCCGCTGGCCCTGGTCTATCTGTACAAACGCGGCACGTTCTACCCGTTCGCACCCGCGCCCGACGGCGCCGAGAAACGCGACAACCAGCTGGAATTGCAGGTCAGGGCCCTCCTGGGAAACGACCTCCGGGTGGAGAAGGACCTGGCCCGGTGGTTCCCGGTGTGGGGAGCGCCGGGTCTGTGAACGTACGCGCCCGAGGGACGGCGAGGCCGCGGGCGTGCGCGCCGGAGCAGTGAGGCTGAGGGCGTGCGCGCCGGGGCGGTGAAGCCGCAGACGTACGCGCCGGGGGCGGCGAGGCCTCAGGCGTGCGCGCCGGGGGCGGGCGGGCCGTGAAAGCCGCCGCCCGCGGTCCCCGGGGCCGTGCGGGGGCCGTGAGCGGCGATCGGCACCGGGTCCGCCGGTGCCGCCCCCGCACCGCGCCTGCCCGCCGCGACCGAGAGCACACCCGCCGCGGCCGGGAGCACACCGACCGCGGTCGGGAGCACACCCGCCCGAAGAACACACCCGCCCCGGGGAGTCAGGCACGGGCCCGCGCGGCCCCCGGCCGGAAGACCGGGACCGCCTCCTGGCCCTCCTCCCGCCGGAAGGCCACCCGGAGCGGCATGCCGATCGCCAGGTCCGGCTCCGCGCAGTCCACGATCTGGGTCATCATCCGCGGCCCCTCGGCCAGATCGACGACGGCGGCCGTGTACGGAACCCGGGCCCCGAAGGGCGGCAGGTCGTTGCGGTGAACCACCGACCAGGTGTACAGCGTCGCCTCCCCGCTCGCCGGTTCCCAGACGACGTCCTCGCTCCAGCAGTACGGGCAGAACTCGCGCGGGTAGTGATGGGCGCGCCCACAGGCGCCGCAGCGGCGCAGCAGCAGCCGTCCGCGCGCGGCGGCGTCCCAGTAGGGGCGGCTGAAGGCGTCGGGTTCGGGCAGGTCGAAGCGGACGGCGGCGCCGGAGGAGGTCGTCACAGGAAGAGTCCGATCGCGTGGTCGAGGGACCAGGTCTGCCAGGACATCGCGAGCAACGCCACGAGCGAGATCAGCGCCATCATCGCGTTCTGCCCCTGCTCGGCCCAGTCGTGGATCATCAGCACCAGGTAGAGAAGGTTGAGGAGCAGCCCGCCGACCAGGGCGACCGGGGTCAGGAACCCGGCGACCAGGCCCAGCCCCAGGGCGAGTTCGGCGTACACGACGATGTACGCCATGGCCTTGGGGCGCGGGGCCACGATCCGCCGGAAGCCGGTGCGCACGGCCGCCCAGCGGTGCTTCTCCGCCACGTCGGCGGCCCAGGCGATGCCCGTACCGCGTTCGAACCAGCCCTTCTTGTCCTTGTGCCGCCAGCTCTCCAGCCACCACAGGCCCAGGCCCACCCGGAGAACGGCGAGCCACTCGGCCCCGCCGAGCCAGATCGTCTGCATGAGGCCTCCCGGTCAAGGAATCTGACGATACGTCAGTTCACCTGATGGCGACCGTCCGCACAAGAGGCGTGCGCCGTGATCGATTCGCAATCGATTCCGGTCTTGACCGAGACCCAACAAGCAGGGGCGTGATTACGCTCCGGACCATGCCCGACAGAGCGCCTGCCGCCGGTGGTTCCGTCCCGGCCCTCACCGACCTCACCGAGAACCGTCCCGTGTACGTGATCGGCGGCGGCCCGGGCGGTCTGGCCGCCGCCGCGGCCCTGCGGGAGCGCGGGGTGCGGGCGGTGGTGCTGGAGAAGTCGGACGGGGTGGGGGCGTCCTGGCGCCGCCACTACGACCGGCTGCGCCTGCACACCGTCCGCCGCTGGTCCGCGCTGCCGGGGCTGGCGATGCCGCGCCGGTTCGGACGCTGGGTGGCCAGGGCCGATGTGGTGCGCTACCTGGAGAAGTACGCCGAACACCACGAGTTGGAGGTGGTGACGGGCGTCGAGGTGTCCCGGGTCGACCCGGCCCCGGACGGCACCGGCTGGCAGCTGACCGCGAGCGGCGGCCGGATGCTGACCGGCCGGGCGGTCGTGGTGGCCACCGGCTTCAACCACACCCCGCACATCCCCGACTGGCCCGGGCGCTCCGGCTTCACCGGCGGCTTCGCGCACGCCTCCGGCTACCGCGACGCCGCCCCGTACACGGGCCGGGACGTCCTGGTCGTCGGCGTCGGCAACACGGGGGCGGAGATCGCCGTCGACCTGGCCGAGGGCGGGGCGTCACGGGTGCGGATCGCGGTGCGCACCGTGCCGCACATCGTGCGCCGCTCGACGGCGGGCTGGCCCTCGCAGGCGACCGCCGTGCTGGTGCGCCGGCTGCCGGTGTGGCTGGTGAACCCGGCCGCGAAGCTCATGTGCCGGCTGGCCGTGCCCGACCTCTCCGCGCACGGGCTGCCACGGCCGGACACCGGCCTGTACTCGCGGGTCCGGGAGGGTGCGATCCCGGTGCAGGACGTGGGGCTGATCCACGCGGTGAAGGGCGGCCGGGTGGCGCCGGTGGCGGCCGTCGAGTCGTTCGACGGGGACGCGGTGGTGCTGGCGGGCGGCGAACGGATCACCCCGGAGGCGGTGATCGCGGCGACCGGCTACCGCAGGGCCCTGGAGGGGCTGGTCGGCCACCTCGGCGTACTGGACGCCCGGGGCCGCCCGGTGGTGCGCGGGGGCCGCACGCCGAAGCGGGCCCCCGGGCTGTACTTCATCGGCTTCACCAATCCGATCAGCGGCATGCTGCGCGAAATCGCCCTGGACGCACCGAAGATCGCCAGGAAGATCGCCCGGAGGACGGCCCGCTCCCGCTGATCGCCGCGCCCCCACCGCCGCACGCCCCTCGCCGTACACCCACCGGGCCCGTGGCGGTACGCGCGCGGGGCGCGGCCGGTGCGACGACCGGCCGCGCCCCGCGCGGTGAACTCCCGTACCGTTCGGCGTGGTGTGCGTCAGACCCCGGAGGCGGGGTTCACCACGAACTGAGCGGTGTTGTTGTCCGGGTTCGGGTCGAACGGGAACGGCGCGCTGCCGAAGCTCGGCCGCAGCACGATCTGCCCGGTGGCGTCGGGGACGACCTGATCGATGCGCAGCTTGAACGCAAGGGTGTGCGCCGTGTCCGGCAGCGTCCAGTACGGCAGCTTGCACACGTAACGCGGAGCGCCGGCACTGCTCGGCCAGGAGTCGACGCCGTCCAGGGAGCGCGCTATGCACTCCTCGGGCGCGGAGGTGACGGTGACGCCCTCGGGGACGGTGAAGTCGACCTTGGCGACGGGGTCGCCGGAGCCGAGGTTGCCGAGCCAGGCCGGGCCGTTGTTGCGGAAGCCGAGTTCGGCGGTGACGGTCTCGCCCGCGGCGCCCGCGACACGGACGCCCCGCACCTCGAAGTCGGCGGTGTTGACCGCGTCGAGGTAGGCGATGGTGTAGTTGTCCTCGTCCGCGAGGTCGGCGGCGCCGTTGCCGGGGTCGACGCTCATGTCGAGGCGCTCGGCGTACGCGTGGGGAGCGAGGGTCACCCGCATCGGCTCGGGCAGGGCGAAGGAGTCGCCCGGTTCGAGGACCTGGTCGAAGGCGCAGGTGGCCTCGGTCATCGGGGCGTAGCCGCCGTCGCCGAGCGTCCGGTACGTGCACTCGGGGTACCGGGTGACGAGGTCGAGACCGTACGAGGCGACCATCCGGACGGTGAAGCCCTCGGAGGGGGCGTCGCCCTTGTTGGTGAGCGTGAACGGCACGGTGTGCGTGCTGCCCGGCTGGGCGTCCTTCACCGGGGCGACGTTCTCCAGGGAGAGGTCCGGCCCGCCGGCGACGGTGAGCGTGGAGTCGAACGAGTCGCGCGGGGCCTCCAGGGAGCCGGCGGGCCCGCCCGTGGCGACGGCGGCGTAGGTGATCCGCCCGTGCGCCCCGGCGGCCGCGCCGTCGGCGGCCCGCACCGTGAGACGCACCTGCCGGCTGTAGTCGTCATTGATGATCGGCACATCGGGGACGCTGCACACGGCCGTCGTCCCGCTCGGCGCGCAGTTGTCCGGCCAGGTCACCTCGGCCACCCCGGCGATGCCGGAGACGTCGACCGTGAGCAGGCCGCCCGTGACGGTGAAGTTGCCGTTGTCGTGGTAGAGCCCGATGGCCAGCGTGCGGCTCTGCGGCTCGCCGTCGGGGCCGCCGCCGAGCGGCAGGTTCTGTCCTCCGGGCGCGTCGATCCACAGCTGGTCGGTCTGGTCCACCGGTTCGTCGGCGGACGCGGGCATCGCGAGTCCGACGGACAGCAGTCCGGCGGCTGCGGCGGCGCAGGCCGTGAGCCGCAGGGTGCGCCGGGCGAAGGCGGGTCTCATTCTCTCCCCCAAAGATGGGCCATGAATGGCGAACTCGGCCGGGGAACCGGCCCTTTCAGTTGGACACCCAAGATCACCCGGAGGTTGTACGGCACCTCGGACGCCGCCCCGCTCCCGGCCCGGCCCCCTCCGCACCCCTCCCTCGACCGTCTCCCGCCCCCTCGCCACGCATCCGCCCCTCCCCCGGCTCCGCTCCCGCGCGCCGCCCGCAGGCATTGCCTGCACACCCATTCCTGACACGGCGTCAGTTCAGTAACCTGACACTGTGTCAGCTATTGGGCTGGCCGGAAACAGGCAGCCGACGGACTTCGAGCAGGAGCGGGCGGAACGATGCTTGGATCGACTCACGGCACCCTCACCACCGACCTCCGCGCCAGGGTGGTGGCCTGCGGCGAGGAACCGCGCGCCGCCGTCCACAGCATGGCGACCGCCGCCGCGGAAGGCGACCTCGACGTCAGCGGCCGGCCGCTGCACGCGCCCGTGCCCGACCTGGACCGGTTCTTCCGGCCCGAGTCCGTGGCCGTCGTCGGCGCCTCCGACACCGAGGGACGCCCCAATACGGGGATCACCCGGCAACTGATCGCCTGGGCCGAACGGGTCGGCGCCCGGCTCCATCCCGTGCACCCCACCCGCGAGACCGTGTTCGGGCGGCCCTGCTTCCCGTCCGTCGCGGACCTGCCGGAACAGGTCGACCTGGCCGTGCTGCTGGTCGGCGACCCGCTCCCGGTGATCGAGGAACTCGCCCAGGCGAAGGTGAAGTTCGCCGTCGCCTTCGCCTCCGGGTTCGCCGAGACCGGCGAGGCGGGCGCCGCAGCGCAGGCACGGCTGGCCGCGGCGGTGGAACGGTCCGGGCTGCGACTGCTCGGGCCGAACACCAACCTCAACGCCTTCGAGAAGTTCCGGGACGACCTGGACGGACCCGCGATCGCCCTGATCACCCAGTCCGGCCACCAGGGACGCCCCGTCCACACCCTTCAGGAACTGGGGGTGCGGCTCTCGCACTGGGCGCCCACGGGCAACGAGGCGGACCTGGAGACCGCCGACTTCATCTCGTACTTCTCACAGCGCCCGGAGGTCGGGGCCATCGCCTGCTATGTGGAGGGGCTCAAGGACGGGCGCTCCTTTCTGCTCGCCGCGGACCGGGCCGCGCGGGAGGGGGTGCCGGTGGTGACCGTCAAGGTGGGACGTACGGAGACGGGGGCCAGGACGGCCGCGTCGCACACCGGCAAGCTGACCGGCGCCGACCGGGTGGTGGACGCGGCGATGCGGCAGTTCGGCGTGATCCGGGTCGACGGGCTCGACGAGCTCCAGGACACCTCCGCCCTGCTGGCCCGGGCCCGCAAACCGCTGGCCGACGGCGTCGTCGTGTATTCGATCTCCGGTGGCACGGGGGCGCACTTCTCGGACCTGGCGACCGAGGCGGGGCTGAGGCTCCCCACCCTGTCCGAGGAGAAGCAGCGCGAACTGCACCAGTGGATACCCGGCTATCTCAACGTCGCGAACCCGGTCGACAACGGCGGGCACCCGGTCGGGGACTGGCGGGGCCGGAAGATCATCGACGCGATCCTCGCCGACCCGGACGTCGGGGTGCTGATCTGCCCGATCACCGGTCCCTTCCCGCCGATGAGCGACAAGCTCGCGCAGGACCTGGTGGACGCGGCGGAGGCCACGGACAAGCTGGTCTGCGTGGTGTGGGGCTCGCCCGTCGGCACCGAGGACGCCTACCGCACGACCCTGCTCGGCTCGTCCCGCGTCGCCACCTTCCGCACCTTCCGCAACTGCATCACCGCCGTGAAGGCGTATCTGGACCACCACCGGTTCACCGACCGCTACCGCTCCCCCTTCGACGAGGCCCCGCGCACGCCGTCGCCCTCGTTCCGCAAGGCGCGGGGGCTGCTGCGCGCGGGCGACCAGCTGAGCGAGCACGCGGCGAAGCAGCTGCTGCGGGCCTACGGGATCCGGGTGCCGCGCGAGCAGCTGGTGACCAGCGCGGCGGCGGCCGTCCGGGCGGCGGGGCTGGTCGGCTACCCGGTCGTCATGAAGGCGTCCGGCGCCCGGCTCGCCCACAAGACGGAACTGGGGCTGGTCAAGGTCGGCCTCACCTCCGCCAGCCAGGTGCGCGACACATACCGGGAACTGACCGACATCGCGCGGTACGAGGGCGTCGAGCTGGACGGGATCCTGGTCTGCCAGATGGTCGAGCGGGGGGTCGAGATGATGGTCGGTGTGACCCAGGACGCGCTGTTCGGCCCGACGGTGACGGTCGGACTCGGCGGCGTGCTCGTCGAGGTGCTGCACGACTCGGCCGTACGCGTGCCGCCGTTCGGCGAGGACCAGGCCCGGTCGATGCTCGGCGAACTGCGCGGCCGGGCCCTGCTGGAAGGGGTGCGCGGCGGGCCGCCGGCGGACGTGGACGCGCTCGTCGAGGTCGTGCTGCGGGTGCAGCGGATGGCCCTGGAACTGGGCGACGACCTGGCCGAGCTGGACATCAACCCGCTGATGGTGCTGGGACGCGGACAGGGCGCGGTGGCACTGGACGCGCTGGCCGTCTGCCGCTGACCACCGGCCGCCTGCCGCCGCCCCGGCCCGAGCCCGTCCGGCACGCCGGAGCCGTCCGGTACGCCGAGGCCCGACGTCATGCCGGAGCCGGTGGGCCCACCGGGCCCGTCGCACCCACCGGGCCCGTCCGGCAGGCCGAAGCCGTCCGTCCGGCCGGGCACCGCCCCGGAAGCGCCCCGTCCGCCTCCCGCGCCCCCACCACCCGCCAAGGAGCTTCCTCATGCCGTCCTCCCCCGAAGACACCGCCGAGCACACCGAACGTGATCGGCACACCGAACACGCCGGACGAACCGATCCGCCCCCGTCGGCCGACCCGCTCGACTCATTGGTACTCCACACCACTGACAACGGCGTCTCCTGGATCACGCTCAACCGCCCCGAGGCCATGAACGCCGTCACCTGGGACCAGCGGGAACGCGTCATCGCGCTGCTCGCCACCGCCTCCGCCGACCCGGCGGTCCGGGCGGTCGTCCTCACCGCCACCGGCCGCGGCTTCTGCGCGGGCGCCGACCTGCGCGGCGCTCCGGCGACGGGCCCCTCCGCCCCGGGCTCCCGCACGCCCGGCGACCGGGTGCCGGGCGATGTGGCCCGTACGATCCGGCTCGGCGCGCAGCGTCTGATCGCCGCGGTCCTGGACTGCGAGAAGCCGGTGATCGCGGCGGTCAACGGCACGGCGGCGGGCATCGGCGCCCATCTCGCGTTCGCCTGCGACCTGGTGCTGGCCGCCGAGTCCGCGAAGTTCATCGAGGTGTTCGTCCGCCGCGGGCTCGTCCCGGACGGCGGCGGCGCGTATCTGCTGCCGCGCCTGATCGGCCCGCAGCGGGCGAAGGAGCTGCTGTTCCTCGGGGACTCCCTCCGGGCGGCGGACGCGGAACGTCTGGGCCTGGTCAACCGGGTCGTACCGGACGGGGAGCTGGCGGCGACCGCCCGCGCCTGGGCCGAACGGCTGGCCGACGGCCCGACCCGGTCCCTCGCCCTCACCAAGCAGCTGGTGAACGCCTCGCTGGAGTCCGACCGGGCGACGGCCTTCGCGGCGGAGGCGGCGGCCCAGGAGATCAACATGACCACGCACGACGCCAACGAGGGCGTGGCCGCCTTCGTGGAACGCCGGGAGCCGAAGTTCCAGGGACGGTGAGACCCGGGGGCCGACCTCCCCCGGACGCCGGCCCCGGTCTCCTACTTCTCGGCGAAGACGTCCTCGACGGAGGAGGCGTTCGCCGCCCGCAGCAGCCAGCGGCTCAGGGTGTCGACATCGGCACAGCCCATGATCCGTTCCCGGGCCTCACCCGGTACAGTCACGCCACCCTGCCCCAACAGGAGCAGCACACTCCTGGCGATACCTTCCGCACGCCCCTCGGCACGGCCCGTGGCACGCCCTTCCGCACGGCCCTCCGCGCGTCCTTCCGCACGTCCCTGAACTCGGCCTTCGGCGCGGCCCTCGTCCCGGATCTCCTCCGAGAGGGCCGACTTGTAGAACGAAAGATCCACGGCCACCAGGTTCCTCCACTGTTGTGCGGCCGGGCGCTTGCCCAGGCCCTGAGCGATGAGTTCGACAATCGGGTCAGCGATGGGTTCCGGCACGTCCCGCAGAGCGGTCGACAGCGTCTTCAGCATGGTACCGATGTCCGGATCGCCTGCATGTGTGATCGCCGCCAGGGTGGCCAGCGCCAGGTCCTTCCGGGCCTCGGCCACGTCCTTGATCACCGGCATGTTGTGCGGGCCCGCGACGAGGGGCCGCAGGGTGAGTACGGGTGCCTGCGGGTGCCCGACGGAGTACGGCTGAGCGGCCCATTCGGCGGTGGCCCGGTCCTGGCAGACGACCAGCAGCATGGGCGGCAGCCGGTACTTCGCCTGCAAGTAGGACAGGTAGTACATCCAGCTCACCGGCTTCTCCGGGTCCTTCTTCCCCTGCGCCTCGATCGCCAGGAGGTACGACTGCTCGTCGCCCTCCATGTCGATCCGCAGCAGGGTGTCCACCCGGCGTTCGAGTGGCCGGTTCTCGGTGAGGTCCGTGGGCATGATGGTGGCCGAGGCCGGAGAGCCGATGGAGATGCCCAGCACCTCGGAGACACGGGAGAAGAGCCCGGGATACTCCTGAAAGATGCGGTGCATCGCCTCGTGGGACGAGCTGACCATACGGATTCCTTGGAGTTGCTCGAAAGAGGTCGGAGGCATGGCCGGGCAGAGGCACACGAGCCACCGACGGATGTGCTGACTACGGGTCGGGCGCGGAAGGACGGGGAGCGCGGTCGGCGGACCGGCCGGAAGCGGGACGCGGACGGGTCCGGGCCGCGCGTTCCCGGACGAAGGCGTCACGCGCTCCGGGGAACGCCGTGCCTCCGGAGCCGTTCGCCGTGCGAGCATATGCCCGACAACCGGGCTTATTTCCAGCTCAGTTGGACGACCTCATCCATGTGAGTGACTGGGCGTCGCGAGGGCGACCGAACGGATGTTCATTCACGCATCCCTCCGTGACCGGAGGCCCGCCCCCAGGAGAGCCCGGTCGTCAGAGCCGGCCCTGTGCTCGGCGCGAGGTCGAGTTCGGCCCAGACGGTCTTGCAGGGGGCCGGCCCGGTGCTGATCCCCCAACGGTCGGCCATCGCCTCGACGATCAACAGCCCGCGCCCGGACTCGCGGTCGGCGTCCGGTACGTGCGTGCGCCCCGGCTCGGGCGGCAGGCACTCGCCGCGCGCGTCGGTCACCTCGATGCGCAGCACCGCTCCGTCGCCGTAGACGCCGAGCCCGAGCCGGAAGTCTCTCCCCCGCACCCGGCCATGGGTCAGGGCATTGACTGCCAGTTCGGCCACGATATGGGCGGCCGCTTCCACCCGTGAGGCGACTCCCCACTCGCCCAGCTGCGTCGTGGCGAGCAGCCGGGCCAGGCGGGCGCCTCGACGCGTGGGCGAGAGCATCACGGTGAACGCACAGACGGCACCGTTGTGTTGAGGGAGGGTGATTTCTCGTTTCACGCCCCTCAGCCTCGCCGTAGCGATCTACGCTGACCAGTGATCAGGCGAATGCGTACGGTAACTGTCCGTCGCTTGTCCGGGGATGCCGGAGCTGTCCGGAGCGGGCTCAGGAGCGGACACGGCCGTCGCGCCGACGACATGACGGCAGGTGGAGGTGGTACGGGATGCGGGTGGATGCGGCCGGTACGGGGAGGACCGGAACCGACGCGGACGAGCCGGGCTGGGAGGTCGACCCCGATGACGAGTCCGGCGCGGCGGTCGTCGCCACGGTGGGGCGTCAGTTGAAGCTGCGCCGGGAAGCCGCGGGGATGCGGGCGGCGGAGTTCGGCCTTGCGATCGGGTACGGCGAGGACCAGGTCTACAAGGTCGAGTCGGGCAAGCGGATTCCGCGCCCGGAGTACCTGGACAAGGCCGACAGGACCCTGAAGGCGGGCGGGCTGATCTCCGCCATGAAGGCGGACGTGGCGGAGGTCCGGTACCCGAAGAAGATTCGGGATCTGGCTCGGATGGAGGCGCGTGCGGTGGAGTTGCTGTCGTATGGCAGCCACAGCCTGCACGGTCTGCTCCAGACCGAGGAGTGCGCCCGGGCACTTCTGATGACGAGGCGCCCCGCCTATTCTCAGGATGAGTTGGAACGTCTGGTCGCCGCGCGGATGGCCAGGCGTTCCATCTTCGACCGCTCTCCCGCACCCGAGCTGAGCTTTGTCCAGGAAGAGTCGACGCTCAGGCGTCCCACCGGGGGCAGGATGGTTCAGCGCGGGCAGTTGGAACGCCTCTTGGAGGTGGGGCAGTTGCGCAACGTGGAGATCCAGGTGATGCCGATCGCCCGTTGGAATCACCCTGGGACGGGTGGGCGAATCCAAGTGCTGAAGTTCGGGGACGGCACTGCGGTTGGGCGTACCGACGACGAGTTCGGGGGACGCCCTGTCTTCACCCCGAAACAGCTACGAATCCTCGAACTGCGCTATGGCATCATCCGATCAGAGGCTCTCAGCGCACGGGAGTCGCTGACTTTCATCAAGCGAATGCTGGAGGAAACATGATCCGGAATGCCTCTGCCGGGAACGGCTCCGAGCTGGCGTGGTTCAAGAGCAGCTACAGCGACACCAGCAACGGCCACGACTGCGTCGAGGTCGCCGCCACCCCTCGCACCGTCCACGTCCGCGACTCCAAGAACGTCCCGGGCCCGCTGTTCACCGTCGCCCCCGACGCCTGGAGCGACTTCGTGACGTACGCCGCCGGTCTCTGACCCGCGCGGTACCCGCGCCTCGCCCTCGTTCCGGGGGCGAGGCGGATCACCGAGCCGACCTGTACAACCGAGTGCTGGAGGAAACGTGATCCGGAACGCACCTGCCGGGGACAGCCCCGAACCGATCTGGTTCAAGAGCAGCCACAGCGACAGCAGCAACCCCAACGACTGCATAGAAGTCGCCACCGCACCCCACACCGTCCATGTCCGCGACTCCAAGAACACCGACGGCCCTCGCCTCTCCCTCTCCCCCACCGCCTGGGCGGACTTCGTGGCGTACGCCGCTGGCGGCTGACCGACAGCCGATCAGCGCGGGGTCAGCGTGTACCAGGCCGGTGAATCCGGGTCGGCGGTGCCGGCCACGGCGGTGCCCACCGCGGCCGGGACCAGCGCGGCCGCCGGGACCCAACGGGTGGCCTCGCGCCTCCCGCGATATGCGTCGACACGCAGCCTCCCCTCCCCATGCGACCCGTACCGCCCGTACGGGTCGCACCTGCCTTGAGGGTTCCTCCAGACGAAGTGAGGCACGCTCCACGGTCAGTCAGCCCTGGTAGCGTCCGCTGGGTGATCGAAGCGAACGACATTCTCGCCCAACTGGACGCATGCGCCGCCGAGTTCAAGATTCCTCATCCCGACAACGGCTACTTCTACGCGGTGGACGCGCGGATGCACCTCTACCGGGAGCCGGGGCGCTGGGCTCTGATCATCGAGACCGTCGGGTACAACCCGCGCATGGGCAACCTCGTCAATGTCGTGGGTGCCTACGGGAATTGCCTGATCACCGGTGAACCGGGCTGTGAGAGCGAGGGCATCCACTCTCGTATCGAGAACATGGAGGAGATCGACGATCAGGAGACCTACGCAGGTGGTGCTCCCATGGTTGTCAGGGGCCGAACGCCGGCCGTGGAGGGGGAGCCCGGCGAGCCGCTCGAAGTCGTGTTCCGCAGGCTGGTGCCGGAGTACCGGGATCTGATCCTTGCCGACGAGGCCGAAGTGCGGTCAAGGATTCCGGGGGACCTGCCCAAGGTCCTGCAACTGGAGGAATGGCATCAGCCGGAGGACATCGAGACACCTCCCAGCATGAGTGAGACCTACCAGCAGATTGCGGAAGTCCTGGCGTCCGGAGACGTCGGACGCTACCGGCCGAGCCTTTCGCCCAATACCCACTGGTCCAACTGGCCGGACTCCGGAACTCTGTGACTGGCCGCCGCAGGTTCGGGGGGACTGCGCCCGCAACGCGCGCAGTCCCGTTGTTCCGTCCGGATTCGCCGTCCCATCCCTTCCGATCTGATGCAGCGTCAGTTTCAATGGGAATGTGATGGGACACGCAGGCATGGCCGCCACCGCCGTCCGGTACCTGAGGTCCGTCGGCGCCGCCACGAGTGCCGGGCCGACGCCGGTCGATCCGCTGCCGCGCCCGGAACTGCGGGCTGTCGCGGACGGCGAGCGTCCCCCGGTGGACCCGGCGGAGTTCCGGCGTGTACTGGGACACTTCGCGAGCGGGGTCACCATCGTCACCGCCCACGACCCGGGGGATCGAGAGGTGCACGGGGGGCCGGCCGGCTTCGCGTGCCAGTCGTTCGCCTCGCTCTCCCTCGACCCGCCGCTGGTCGCGTTCATGGTCGCCCGTACGTCGACGACCTGGCCGCGCATCGCCCGCGCCGGGTCCTTCTGCGTCAACGTGCTCGGCGCGCACCAGGAGGCGTTGTGCCGGGGCTTCGCGGTGAGCGGGGCCGACAAGTTCGCGGGGGTGGCGTACGAGGCGGCCCCGGTGACCGGATCGCCGCTGCTGGACGGCGTGCCCGCCTGGATCGACTGCCGCGTCCACACCGTCCACACCGGGGGCGACCATCTGATCGTCGTCGGCCGGGTGGAGGCGCTGGGGGCGGCCGGCCCGGCGGACGAAGGCGGCGGAGGCGACGGCGACGGTCCGTTGTTGTTCCACCGGGGGAGGTTCGGCCGGTTCAGCGCATGAGCCGGGTGTCGGCCGCGCCCGGCTCGCCGGGAAGCAGTCGGATCGGGTTGTCCGGATACGGCCTTCTCGACCGTGGCGTTCGGGCAGAGTGGAAGTCATGGCACCAGGCGCGACGTGCTCGACAGGGACCCCCATGCGCTTACGGTTCGTCGGCAAGGACCCCGAGTCCGGAGACCACGGGTCACCCGCCGTATGGGTGGACGCCGACACGCGGGATCTCGTCGTACAGGGGTGGACGGCGGACGAGGAGACCAGGGGCACCAGCTCGCGGGATGTTCCGATCCCCGGCAACGAGTCGGTCATCAGGGTTCCGAAGCGAATGGTCCCGCTTCTTCGGGAGGCGCTTCGTGTCGCAGAGTCTGACTGACTTCTCCGATCTCATCAGGTCGGCCCGGGAGTCGGCCGTTCATCTGGAGATGCGGGACGGGTACGGCGTCGACAACGAGATCGAAGGCTTCGCGGCGTGGAAGCGGGGCCGTCGCCTCGACCCGAACGATCGGAGCTCCTGGTGGCGGCCCTGGCTGGACCTCGTGCGGGAGGTGACGGCGAACGGTGTCGTCATCCGACGTGCCCGTGTCGTCTCCGAGCCCGTGAGTGACTACATCGCGTTCGAGCACTCCGGCACGTTCACCAACATCGCGGCCGGGGAGCAGATCCGATGGCTTCCCCGCCGTCAGGCGTCCGACCTGCTGTTGCCGGGCAACGACTACTGGTTGTTCGACGGCCGACTGGCACAGTTCAACGTCTTCGACGGCATGGGCCGTTGGGTGCACACGGACCAGACCGAAGAACCCGCCGTCGTCGCGCAGTGTGCGCGGGCTTTCGAGGCCGTGTGGGAGCGCGCTGTCCCGCACGAGAAGTACACCGTGTGATCCGTCCGGTCCAGCTCATGTCCTCGTCCCCGCTCTCCAGCGCCCAGGCCGCACGGGCTGCCGTCGCGTCCCGGCTGCAAGGGCTCATGAAGGATGCGGGGCTGTCCGGGCATGAGCTGGCCCTGCGGTGCGGCTGGCACCGGGCGAAGTCGTCCCGTATCGCGCGCGGGGTCACGCCGCCTTCGGACGCGGACATCCGGGCATGGTGCGCCGCCTGCGGCGCGGAGGAACAAGCGGCTGACATCATCGCCGCGTCCCGAAACGCCGAGTCGATGTACGTCGAGTGGAGGCAGATTCACAGCGACGGCATGCGCCGCGTTCATGAGAAGACAGTCCCGCTGTACCGGCGGACCCGCTCGTTTCGGGTGTACGCCTCGAATGTCATGCCGGGCATGGTGCAGACCGCCGGGTACGCCACGGGGCTCCTGACGGGCATCACCCGGTTCGACGGCAGTACGCGGATCGCCGGCCCGTGATCTCATCCGCGCCGCACTCGCCTCCCTCGAGTGATCGTGTGCAACACCGTGCAGTACCGGCTGACGGACGTGAACTGGCTGCCGGCTTCCCAACTCTCCATGCTGCTTTCCCTCAGCGAGCACTACGCGGATCACCACACGGTGGACGGAGACGTCTTCGACGAGTGCACCGACCGCGCGATCTCCATGTTCCTCGCCCTGGCGGAACGCGAGGAAGGCGAATGCCGCCGTATCTGGGAGAACTGGATGACCAGGGAGGGGCGGGAGACATACGCCTACATGACCGTGGACACCCTGCTTGCCGCATTCGCCGTCGACTCCATCGAGGCGACTCCGGATCAACGGACGGTACTCATGCCCGTCCAGGCGACGGACGTAACCGAGAGGGACCGTGGCTACTACAACCGATACCTTCGGCGGAATCTGCCCAACCCGCTGAGGGACGCGAAGCAACTGGTCCTGTTCTCCCACATCCCCATCGCCGACTCGGACGCCCTCGGGTCGGCGATGCACTGCGTCCGGCAGTGGTGCAGCAGGGCGAACCTCGCCCGCGTGTACGCGGCGGTCAACACAGGAGCGTGACATGAAGAACAGCACGATCGAGGTCGAACGGAAGCGGGAGCTGCCGGACGCCGGGGCCGGGGTGCGGCCCCGGCCGGCCGCACTCGGCTACGTGGGCGGCGGGCCCGTCACCGAGGTGGACACGTACTACAGCCGCCCGGACGTGGACTACTTGGAAACCGTGGAGTGCCTGCGGGTCCGTCGCCGGGGTGACTTCGCGGAGATCACGTACAAGCCCGCGTCCGATCCGAGGACACACGCCCACGACGACGTGGTGTCGAAGGCCGAGACGAACGTGATCCTCAGCGGGGATGGCGAGGCCCCCTTCGCGGAGCGGCTGCTCACGAACATCGGGATGAGGAAGTTGGTCCGAGTCGAGAAGACACGCACCAGCTACAAACACCCGGATGTCCCCGACGTGACGGTCAGTGTCGATACCGTGCGCGGTGTCGGAACCTTCATCGAAACCGAGGTCAATCGGGCATCGGCCGCCGGAGCAGCCGACCTCGTCGCGGAGATCGAGGACGCGCTCGGCATCGCCGGTCACCCAACGGTGAGCCTGCCGTACCGGGACCTGGTGCTCCGGCGGGCGGGGGCGTGACGGTTTCTGCGGGCTTCACCGCGTGGGCGCGCCCCGGCGGGCTCCCGCGTCGTGCGTAGGATCGGTGGACCTCGGCTTCCAACTGCCGTCCCGTATGCGCTCGGTGGCGCATGCGCCACATCCACCGGGGCTCGCCCTTCGCGCCCGCAGGGAAAGGGAACCGCCATGCAATGGGCCACCCGCCAGCACTTCGAATCCCGCTCCTCGACGCTCCGCCTCTGCGGTGGGGGGCTGCTGGCCGTCGCGGCCGGGTTGCTGATCTGGGTGGGCTGCCTCCTGCTGGTCCCGTACACCGTGAACTACGGCAGGGGCGACCTGGAGTGCAAATCCCCGGTCGCGAGCTCCTCCTTCCAGAACGACCGGTCGCTGTGCGGTCAGGAGCGCGACTGGCCCGAGCTGATGCTCATCCTCGCGTTGTCCGTGCCCACGGCCGTCGCGGGTACGGCGCTCTGCGTCAGCGGCGCCATGCGCAACCAGATCAGCACGCACGTCTTCGCCGTCATCGAGATGCAGAAGTCCGAGGAGCGCCTTCGGAGCAAGCAGGACAAGCGAGATGAGCAGGGCAAGCAGAACGGGTAGCGCGGGCGCGGCGGACCGGGGGCGGAAGGAGCGGCGGGCCCGCCATGGCGTACGCGGGGGGGGAGGGCGGTTCGGCCGGGGACCGGTTCGGCCGGGGACCGGTTCAGGCGGGGATCGGTTCGCCGGGGGCCCGCCCGTCGCGGGGGCGGCGGATGACCAGGGCCATCAGCGCCGCGGTGGCGCAGAGCGCGCCGGACGCGTACCAGACCACGTCGTACGAGCCGAACACGTCGCGCGCCACGCCGCCCAGGAACGCCACCAGCGCCGCGCCCACCTGGTGGGAGGCGAGGACCCAGCCGAAGACGATGGCGCTGTCGTCGCCGTACTGCTCGCGGCACAGGGCGAGCGTCGGGGGCACGGTGGCGACCCAGTCCAAGCCGTAGAAGACGATGAAGAGGATCATCGGCGGGTGCACCGCGGGCGCCAGCAGCATCGGCAGGAAGAGCAGCGAGACGCCGCGCAGCGCGTAGTAGACGGCGAGGAGGCGGCGGGCGTCGAAGCGGTCGGTGAGCCAGCCGGAGAACACCGTGCCGATGACGTCGAAGACCCCGATGACGGCGAGCAGCGAGGCCGCGGCGGTGATGGGCATGCCGTGGTCGTGGGCCGAGGGCACGAAGTGGGTGCGGATCAGTCCGTTGGTCGAGGCCCCGCAGATCGCGAACGTGCCGGCGAGCAGCCAGAACGGGCCGGTGCGGGCCGCGTCGAACAGCACGCGCACGGTGCGCCGCGCCGCCCCGCGCGTGGGCGCGGGCTTGGGTGTGTACGCACCGCCGTACGGGGCGAGGCCCGCGTCGGCCGGGTGGTCGTGCAGCAGCAGCCAGACGAACGGGACGACGACCAGGGCGGCGAGCGCCACGGTCACCGAGGCGGGACGCCAGCCGTGTTCGGCGACGATCCAGGCGCACAGCGGCAGGAAGACCAGCTGGCCGGAGGCGCCGGCCGCGGTGAGTATGCCGGTGACCAGGCCGCGCCGGGCGACGAACCAGCGGTTGGTGACCGTCGCGGAGAACGCCAGCGCCATGGAGCCGGTGCCGAGGCCGACGAGCAGACCCCAGTAGATCATCAGCTGCCAGGAGGCGGTCATCCAGACGCTGGCCAGGGCCCCGGCCGCCACCGCGGCGAGTGCGGCGACGACCACCCTGCGGATGCCGAAGCGGTCCATCAGGGCGGCGGCGAACGGGGCGGTGAGGCCGTAGAGCGCCATGTCGATGGAGACGGCGAGCCCGATCTCGCCGCGCGACCAGCCGAACTCCGTGTGGAGGGGGTCGATGAGCAGGCCGGGGAGGGAGTTGAACGCGGCTCCGCCGATGATCGTCACGAAGGTGACGGCGGCGACGATCCAGGCGCGGTGGACGCGGAGGGCGCGGCGGGCGTCCAGTCGGGCGGCGGGGCCGTCGGCGCGGCCGGTGCCGGGCCGGGGCGTGGACGGGGGCCCTGGGGGCCCGGGGGGCGTGGGGTCGGGGGTCGTGGGCTCGGCGGCCGCGGGCTCTGCGGCCGTGGGGGCGGGGGTCGTGGGGGCGGGGGTCGTGGGGGCGGGTTCCCGGCCGTCGCCACGGGTCTCGGCGGTGCTGTCGGTCGTCTGGGTCACGTCCGTCAGCATCGGGGGCGGTCAGGGGCCGGACCACTGGCCGGAGGGACATCGTTCGCAGGAATCGGGCCACGCTCCGGCCGTGCTCCGCTCCGGGCGGCCGGAGCCGTCGCGGCCCAGGCGATCCCGGCGCCGACCGCGTACCAGAGCAGGTCGGGCGCGTTGAAGGTGGAGCCGAGCACCAGCCGTGCCACCGTGCTGTGCCGGGAGAGGTCGGCGGGCAGGCCGGTCAGTTGCAGCAGCTCGACCGCCCAGCTCAGCGCCAGCCCGGTTCCGGCCATGGCGAGCGGCCGGGTGCGGGGCGCGGCCACGAGGACCAGGGCGCAGACCAGCACGGTGTAGAGCGCGTCACCGGCGTACTTGGCGATGTCGCCGTCGGCCACCGCCCTGATCCCGAGTCCGGCGGCGACGGTCAGCAACGCCGCTCCCGCCGCCTTCGTCCGTGACACCGTCATGTTCGCTCCGCGGTTGCCGTCGCCGTCGTTGTCGTTGTCGCCGTCGGTGTTGTTGTCGCCGTCGGTGTTGTTGTCGCCGTCGGTGTTGTTGTCGCCGTCGGTGTTGTTGTCGTTGCCGTTCGCGGCACTGTCGTCCCCGTGTCGTTCCCGGGCTTCTGCTCAGCCGATGCGTTCCAGGCGGCGGATGGGGCGGGCCAGCAGCAGGACCGCGACCACCGCCATGTTGATCACCGCCCCGGCCAGCAGCACCTCCGGGGCGCCCAGCCGGTCCGCGACCGGGCCGGCCAGGGCGCGGCCCGCCGACAGCATCAGCAGCGAGCCCGCCACGTCGTACGCGTGCAGGCGGTTCAGGGCCTCCGGCGGCACATGGGTCTGGACCGTCGTCGACCACATCACCAGCCAGAACGCGAACGCGGCGCCCGCCACGAACTGCCCCGCCCCCAGCGCGGCCACCGACAGGCCCAGTCCCAGCACCACCAGGTTCACGCAGACGGCGGTCAGCGCGACGGCTCCGGCGGCGAGCGGGCGGCGCGGTCTCAGGCGCAGGGCGAGCAGCCCGCCGACGACGCTGCCCGCGCCGTTCACCGCCATCATCACGCCGTACGTCCCCGAGCCGTGCGCCTCGGTGACCTGGACGGCGGTGAGCGGCAGCATCGGGCCGAGCACCGTGAAGCCGTACACCGTCCAGATCGCGATCACGCCCCACAGCCAGCTGCGGGCCCGGAACTCGCGCCAGCCGTCGACGAGTTCGGAGAACATGGTGCCGCGCCGCACGTCGTCGGCGGGGGCCGGGGCAAGCCGCAGCAGGAACAGGCAGATCCCGGAGACCAGGAAGGTGGCCGCGTTCGCCGTGTAGACCGCGCCGGCGTCGGCCAGTCCGACGAGCAGCCCCGCGAAGGCCGGGCCCGCCATGGTCATCAGGGCCTCGGAGACCCGCAGCACCGCGTTGGCGCGTTGCACGTCGGCGGCGACCCGGGGCACCGTCGACGCGACCCCCGGCTGGAACAGCGCGGCCCCGACGCCGGCCACCGCGCTGAGCGCGTACACCGCCCACAGGGGCGGGTTGCCGGTGGCGAAGGAGACCGCCAGCACCGAGGCGCCGACCAGGCGCAGCGCGTCCGCGAAGACCATCATCCGGCGCGGGGTGAAACGATCCGCCAGCACGCCGCCGAAGAGCACGAAGAGCGCGAGCGGGCCCATCCACGCGGCCAGCGCGTACCCCACCGAGGAGTGCGGCCGGCCGGCGCCCAGCAGACCGGCGGTGAGCGCCACGGGGATCATGCCGTCGCCGAAGAGCGCGGCGGTGCGGGCGACGAAGAACAGTCGGAAGTTCCGGTTCCATAGCCCGGCGGGCCCCTCGCCGCCCCCGGGACCGTCGCTCGCGCCCATGTGCCCGGCGGCGGGAATGCGCTGCTGCTCTGCTGACTTTTCCTTCACAGGAGTGACATGTATCAGCTTGTGGTCTATACCAGCTAGGGTCGAAGGGAGTCCGTTCATGCTGCACCGAGTCGTCGTCCTGGCCCTCGACGGGCTGCTTCCCTTCGAACTCGGCATCCCTCAGAGGATTTTCGGCCGCTCGCTCGGATCCGAGCCGCTCAACAAGGGGCGCAAGCTCTATGAAGTCGTGACCTGTTCCGTCCGTCCGCCGGGCCCGGTCCGCACCGACGCCGACTTCACCATCACCGTCGAGCGCGGCCCCGAAGCCCTGGCCACCGCCGACACGGTGGTGATCCCGGCCAGCTACGAACTGGGGCCGGTGTACACGGAGGGCAGGCTCACCGGCGAGCTGGCCGCCGCGTTCGCCCGCGTCAGGCCCGGCACCCGGATGGTCTCGATCTGCACCGGCAGCTACGTGCTGGCGGCGGCCGGCTACCTGGACGGGCGGCCGGCCACCACGCACTGGTCGTCGGCCGACCACTTCCAGCGGCTGTTCCCGAAGGTGCGGGTCGACCCGGACGTGCTGTTCATCGACGACGGGGACGTCCTGACCTCCGCCGGGGTGGCCGCCGGGATCGACCTCTGCCTGCACATCGTGCGCCGCGACCACGGCACCGCGGTCGCCAACGACGTCGCCCGCCGCACCGTCGTACCGCCGCACCGGGACGGCGGGCAGGCGCAGTACATCCAACGGCCCGTTCCGGAGGCGCGGCTGGCGACCACCACTACCGCCCGCGCCTGGGCGCTCGGCCGGCTGGAGCACCCGATCCAGCTGCGCGACATGGCCCGGCAGGAGTCGATGAGCGTACGGACGTTCACCCGCCGGTTCCGGGAGGAGGTCGGGATCAGCCCGGTGCAGTGGCTGACCCGTCAACGCGTGGAGCGGGCACGGCAGTTGCTGGAGTCGACCGATCTGTCGATCGACCAGGTGGCGCGGGACGCGGGCTTCGGCACGGCGACCTCGCTGCGGCAGCACCTCCAGGCGGCGCTGGGGGTCTCCCCCACGGCGTACCGGCGCACGTTCCGGGCCCGGGCCGCGCGCGACTGACGGGGCGCGGGGCGCGCGCGACCGGTGGGCCGGGGCACGCGACCGGCGGGTCCGGGGCGCGCCGGACCCCGCGCGAACAGGTGGGCCGGGGCGTGCGCGAACAGGTGGGCCGGGGCGCGCGCGACCGGTGGGCCGGGGCGCGCGAGGCCCGGTCAGAAGACCAGGACCCCCCGGGCCACCCGGCCGTGGTGGGCGTCGTCCGCCGCCTTGGCGAAGTCCTCCACCGGGTAGGTCTCGGTGACGAGTTCGTCCAGCAGCAGCCTGCCCTCCCGGTACAGCTCCGCGTAGAGCGCGATGTCCCGCTGCGGGCGCGAGGAGCCGTAGCGGCAGCCCAGGATCGACTTGTCCAGGTACATCGACGAGACCAGGAACGACGCCTCCGCCGTCGCCGCGGGGACGCCCAGCAGGACCGCCTGGCCGTGCCGGTCCAGCAGGTCGATCGCGGTGCGGATCAGCTCCGTGCGGCCCACGCATTCGAAGGCGTGGTCGGCGCCGTGCGGCAGGATCTCCCGTACGGCGTCGGCGGAGGCCGAGGTCAGGAAGTGGGTGGCGCCGAACCGCCGGGCCACCGCCTCCTTCGCCGGGTTGGCGTCGACGGCGACGATGGTCAGGGCGCCCGCGATCCGGGCCCCCTGGATCACGTTGAGCCCGATGCCGCCGGCGCCGATGACGACCACCGTGTCGCCCCGGTCCACCTTCGCCCGGTTGAGCACGGCCCCGACCCCGGTCAGCACCCCGCAGCCGATCAGGGCCGCCGAGGTGAGCGGCAGTTCGGCCGGGATCTTCACCGCCTGCACGGCCTTGACCAACGTCCGTTCCGCGAAGGCCGAGTTGGAGGCGAACTGGTACAGCCGCCTCCCGCGCCGGGAGAAGGGCCGCCCCGGCATCCCGATCGCCTTGCGGCACATCGTCGGCCGGCCCCGGTCGCACTGCGCGCACGTACCGCAGTTGGCCAGCGTGGACAGCGCCACGTGGTCGCCGGGCGCCACATGGCCGACGCCCGCGCCGACCGCCGCCACCACCCCGGCGCCTTCGTGCCCGAGAACCACCGGCGAAGGAAACGGGATCGTCCCGTCGATCACCGACAGGTCGCTGTGGCACAGTCCGGCCGCGGCCACCTCCACCAGCACCTCGCCGGGCCCCGGGTCGCGTATCTCCAGATCGTCGACGACCTCGGTCCGGCCGTCGTCGAAGACGACGCCTCTCATCCCGTCTCCCTCGGTAGGCCGAGCACCCGCTCGGCGATGATGTTCCGCTGGATCTCGTCCGAGCCGCCGTAGACGGTGTCGGACCGGGTGAACAGGAACAGCCGCTGCGCCTCGTCGAGTTCGTACGGGGCGTCCGGCGTCCAGTCGTACGGGCCGACGGCCCCGGCCGCGCCCCTGACCCGCACGGCCAGTTCGCCCAGGCGCTGGTGCCAGCCGCCCCAGAGCAGCTTCGCCACGCTGGGCGCGCCGGGGTCGCCGGCGGATCCGAGGGTACGCAGGGCGTTCCAGCGCATGACCTTCAGCTCCGCCCACTGCCGCACGAGACGCTCCCGCAGCACCGGGTCGCCGTCCGCGCCGCCGGCGACGGCGGCCCGGACCACCCGGTCGAGCTCGGCGGCGAAGCCGATCTGCTGGACGAGGGTGGAGACGCCGCGTTCCAGGGCCAGCAGCCCCATGGCGACCGCCCAGCCGCCGCCCTCGCCGCCGACGCACTCCTCGGCGTGCGCCCCGTCGAAGAAGACCTCGTTGAACTCGCTGGTCCCCGACATCTGCCGGATCGGCCGCACCTCGATCCGGCCCGGCTGGTCCATCGGCACCAGCAGGAACGACAGGCCGTGGTGACGGCGGGAGCCGGGCTCGGTGCGGGCCAGCACGAAGCACCAGTCGGCCTCCCGCGCCGATGACGTCCAGATCTTCTGGCCGGTCACCCGGTGGCCGCCCGTGCTCCGGTCGGGCACGGCGGCCGTCCGCACGGCGGCGAGGTCGGACCCGGCGTCCGGTTCGCTGTAGCCCTGGCACCACAGCTCCTCGCCGCGGGCGATGGGAGGCAGGAAGCGACGGCGCTGCTCCGGGGTGCCGTGCGCGATCAGGGTCGGGGCGAGGAGGTTCTCGCCGATGTGGCCGACCCGGGCGGGGGCGGCGACGCGGGCGTACTCCTCGGCCCAGACGACCTGCTGGACGAGGGTGGCCCGGCGGTTGCCGTAGCCGGTGCGGGGGGTGGGGGCGAGGTCACCGGGTGCGCCGCGTACGGGGCCGCCGTCGCCGTCGTCCGGCCAGCCGAGGCCGATCCAGCCGCCGCGTCCGAGCTCGCGCTCCCAGGCGCGGCGGACCTCGGCGCCCTCGTGCTCGCTGCCCGGGCCACCGGTTCCGGCCGCCGCCGCGTACGGGCCCACGAGATGCGCTTCGAGCCAGGTCCGGGCCTCCTCGCGGAAGGCGTCGTCCTCGGGGCCCAGGGTGAAGTCCACGTCGCCTCCTGCGTACGGATACGGGTATGGGTACGGGCACGGAGCCGGGGAGGCCCGCCCGGCGCCGCGCGCCGCGGCCGGGCGTCGGACCGGGCCGTCAGGCACTGGGCCGGGCCGTCAGGCGGCGGACCGAGCGGTCAGGCACTGGGCCGGGCCGTCAGGCGTTGGGCCGGGCCGTCAGGCGTTGGGCCGGGCCTTCGCGGCGGCCGCGGCGGCCATCTCCTCCAGCCGTTCCAGCATCGGCATCGGGTCGGTGCCGACCGTCCCCGGCAGGAAGTCCGCGATCCGCTCCGGGGTCCACGGCCCGTCCGCGTATCCCGCGCGCAGCTCCCTCGGCTGGGCCCAGACCGCGATCTTCGGCCCGGCGACCGTGTACACCTGGCCGGTGATCCGCTCCTTGCGGGCCCGGTCGCTGAGCAGATAGACGACGAGCGCCGCCACGTCCTCCGGCTCCCCGATCTCCTTCAGCTCCATGGGCACGTTGGCGGACATCCGGGTGCGGGCGACCGGGGCGACGGCGTTCGCCGTGACGCCGTACTTGTGCAGGCCGAGGGCAGCGCTGCGCACCAGCGAGATGATGCCGCCCTTCGCGGCGCTGTAGTTGGCCTGGGCGACGCTGCCCTGGTGGTTGCCGCTGGTGAAGCCGATGAGCGTGCCGCCGCCGTCCTGCTTGCGCATCACCGCCGACGCGGCGCGGAAGACGGTGAAGGTGCCCTTGAGGTGGGTGGCGACCACCGGGTCCCACTCCTCCTCGGACATGTTGAACAGCATCCGCTCGCGCAGGATGCCGGCCACGCACACCACCCCGTCGATCCGCCCGTAGCGCGCCAGCGCCGTGTCCACGATCCGCTGCCCGCCCGCCATCGTGGAGATGTCGTCCGCGACGGCCACCGCCTGCCCGCCCGCCGCCTCGATCTCCTTGACGACGGCCTCGGCGACCTCGCTGCTCGGTGCGCCGCCGTCGACGGAGACGCCGTAGTCGTTGACCACGACCCGGGCGCCCTCGGCCGCCGCCGCCAGCGCGACCGCCCGGCCGATGCCGCGCCCGGCACCCGTCACGGCCACCACCTTGCCTGCCAAGAAGTTCCCCATGCCCGGCCCCTTCCCGCGGTTTCTGACGGACCGTTAGATTTTATGGGCCATCAGGTCCGCGAACACAACCCCCGGGAGGCCCCGTGTCACTGCCGGACGAGTTCCATGAGATCGCCGAGCGCGTGAACAACTGGGGCCGTTGGGGAGCGGACGACGAGATCGGCACGCTCAACCTGATCGACGGCTCCGTCGTACGGGACGCCGCCGCCACGGTCCGCTCCGGGCTGCGCGTCCCGCTCGCGCTCCCCCTCCAGCAGGACGGGGTGCAGTCCGGTCTGGTCCCGGGCAGGATCAACCCGCTGCACACCATGGTCCAGATCAACCAGGAGCTCTTCGGCCCCGGCACGGTCGCCACCAGCGACGACTCGGCGGTGCTGAGCCTCCAGACGGCCACCCACTGGGACGCCCTCACCCATGTCTCGCACTCGGGGCGGATCTACAACGGCCGCCCGGCCGGCACGATCACCGCGCACGAGGGCGCGCGGTTCAGCGGGATCGGCACCGTGCCGCCGCTCGTCTCGCGCGGGGTCCTCCTCGACGTGGCCCGCGCGCGGGGGGTGGACCGGCTGCCCGGCGACCACGCCGTCACCCCCGAGGACCTGGACGCGGCGGAGGACCTCGCCGGGGTCCGGGTCCGTTCCGGCGACGTCGTGCTCGTACGGACGGGGCAGATGCGGGTCTACCTCGGCGGCGACCGGCAGGCGTACGCCTATCCGTCGCCCGGCCTGTCGATCCGCACGCCCGAGTGGTTCCGGGCACGCGACGTGGCGGCGGTCGCGAACGACACCCTGACGTTCGAGATCTTCCCGCCCGAGATCGAGGACCTGTGGCTGGGGGTGCACGCGCTGGACCTGGTCGAGATGGGCATGCTCCAGGGCCAGAACTGGAACCTGGAGGCGCTGTCCACAGCCTGTGCGGAGGAGCGGCGGTACGCCTTCCTGCTGTCGGCCATGCCCGAGCCGTTCGTCGGCGCCACCGGCACCCCGGTCGCCCCGGTCGCCGTGCTCTGAGCGGGACACGGCGGACGACGGGGCCGGGCGGACGACGGGGCCGGGCGGACAGTCGGCTACTGCGCGGGCGGCCGGCTACTGCGCCGGCTGGTCGCCTCCGAGGCCGCGCTCCTGGACGAGGATCGCTGCCTGCACCCGGGAGCGCAGCCCCAGCTTGGCCAGGATGTGGGAGACGTGGGACTTCACGGTCGTCTCGCTGATGTACAGCCGGCGGGCGATCTGCTGGTTCGACAGGCCCTCGCCCAGGCACTCGAACACGTCCCGCTCGCGGTCGGTGAGCTGCTCCAGCCCCTTGGGCCGGGGCTGGACGGGCGCGGCTGAACCGGCGAACTTCGAGATCACCCGGCGGGTGACCTGTGGCGCGAGCACGCCGTCGCCCTGCGCCACCAGCCGTACCGCCTCCACGAGTTGCAGGGCCTCCACGGACTTGATCAGGAAGCCCGCGGCCCCGGCCCGCAGGGCGGCGTAGACGTACTCGTCGAGGTCGAAGGTGGTCAGGATCAGCACCTGGCAGACGCCCTCCTCGACGAGGATGCGCGTGGCCTCGATGCCGCCGCCGGGCATGCGGATGTCCATCAGCACCACGTCGGGCCTCAGCTGCCGCGCCATCCGGACCGCGCTGTTGCCGTCGGTGGCCTCGCCGACCACCTCGATGTCCTCGGCCCGGTCCAGGATGAGCACCAGACCCGACCGCACCGCCGCGTGGTCATCGGCGACCAGAACCCTCATGCTCATGCTCCCTCTCTCCTCCCAGCGGGAGTACGGCGTGCACCCGCCAGCGATCGCCGACCGGCTCTGCTGAAATCGTTCCCCCGATCGCCGCCGCGCGCTCGCGCATGTTGAGCAGGCCGATGCCGGCGCCGGGCAGGGCGGACAGCTCGTTCCCGGCCAGTTCGTTGACGATCTCCACATGCAGGTCGCCGCCCTCGGGGCGCACGGTGACCCAGGTGCGCGCCCCGGTGGCGTGTTTGGCGGCGTTGGTCAGCGCCTCCTGCACGATCCGGTAGGCGGCGAGATCGACGGAGGCGGGCAGTCCGCGCAGCGAGCCGTCCGACGGGTCGCCCTCCGCCCCGGCGATCCCGGCGGCCCCGGAGCTCCCGGCGGCCCCGGCGGCCCCGGCGGTCATGGTGACGTCCAGTCCGGCGGCGCGCGCCGAGTCGAGCAGGACGTCCAGTTCGGCCAGGCGGGCGGGGGCGGTGTAGGAGACCTGCTGTCCCTCGGAGTTCTGGCCGCGGAGCAGCTCGATCATGGCGCGCATCTCGCGGAGCGCGTCCACGCTGTTCTTCCGGATGGTGCGGAGCACCTCGTCGACGGCCGCCCGGTCGTCGCTCATCGCCCCCACGGCGTCCGACTGGATGGCGATGGCGGACAGGTGCCCGGCGATCACGTCGTGCAGTTCCCTCGCCATCCGGGCCCGCTCCTCCGCCACGGCCGTGCGGCGGTCGAGCTCGGCGATGGTGGCCTGCTGCTCCGCCCGCGCCCGCTCCGCCTCGGCGGCCTCGCGCTCCTGACGTACCGTCATCGCCCACCAGACCGGGACGAACATGATGGTGAGCATCAGCATGACCAGCAGCACGATGACCTGCCAGTCGCGCACCACCGACAGCAGGGCCGACGTGATCACCACCATCAGCGCGATGACGGTGCGCACGAGCATCCGGCTGGCGTACCGGGAGGCGTGCAGGGTGGCGCTGTAGAGCAGTTCCGACAGCACCATCAGCATGGAGATGCTGAAACCCATCAGCACGTCGATCGCGCTGAAGAACAGCCCGGCGACGAGCGCGGACATCGGCAGGCGCCTGCGGACCAGCACGGCGGCGCAGGCGCCGGTGAGCGGGACCAGCCGCCAGCCGAGGGGCACGTTCCAGAGCGCGAACGTGTGCACGTCCCGGAAGAACGGGTACCAGCCGGCGCCGTAGAGGGCCGCGCCCAGCACGAACAGACCGGCGGCGGGCAGGACGTCCTTCCGCTCGAAGCGGGAGACCCTGGTCCGTAAGGCGCCGAGAACTGTCACGCGGTCATGAAATCACAACGATCGGGGGCGTCCGGGCCGGAACCGGGTGCCCGAAACGCATCTCCTACGAACGTCGGAGCATACGACCGTGCGCCTCCCCGAAGTGATGACGCGGAGCCCTACCAGTCGACGAAGACACCAGGTCCCGCGCCCGGCGACGCTGTCGGCCATGAACTCCACCGACACCTCCGGCACGGTCCCCCCGCCCACCGGAACGGCCCCGCCCCCGTCCGCGGCGGGGCGGCGCATCGAGGTCCTGGACATCCTGCGCGGCGTCGCGATCGTCGGCACGCTCGGCACGAACATCTGGCTCTTCACCAACCCGCTGGGCCCGCCCAGCCTCTTCTTCCACCTGCCCGAGGCGGACTCCGCGCGCGGCGCCGTCGAGGTCGCGCTCCGCTATGTGTCGAACGGCAAGTTCCTGGCCCTGCTCACCATCCTGTTCGGCGTGGGGCTGGAGCTGCAGTACCAGTCGGCGCGGCGCCGGGGGAAGCCCTGGCCCGGCTGGTACCTGTGGCGGACGGCCCTGCTGTTCGTCGAGGGCGTGCTGCACTTCATGCTCGTCTTCGAGTTCGACGCCCTCATCGGCTACGCCTTCACCTCGCTGGTCGTCGTCCATCTCGTCGGGCGCAGCGAACGCTGCGTGCGCGCCTGGATGTTCGCGATGGGGGCGCTGCATCTCGCGCTGGTGGCCGCCCTCACCTGGGCGATGGTCGCCACGGGCACCGGCGCCGGCGGCACGCTCGGGCGCGCGGAGATCTATGAGACGGGCGGCTACGCGGAGCAGGTGGCGCTGCGGCTGAACCGGTTCATCCTGTACCGCATCGAGGCGTTCTTCGTGATCCCGATGGGCATCGTGCTGTTCCTCCTCGGCTCCCGTCTGCTGCGGGCCGGGGTGTTCGAGAAGGACGAGCGCGGGGCGCGGCTGCGCAACCGTCTGATGGTGATCGGGCTGGGCGTCGGGGCCCCGCTGAACCTGCTCACCGCCTTCGCGGGCCCGGGCTGGTTCGTGGTGGACCGGTATCTGATGCCGCCGCTGGTGGCCCTGGGGCTGCTGGGTCTCGTCACCACGCTGGCGCACCGGGCGACCGGCGAACACGGCCTGCTGCGGCGGGGGTTGACGGCGGTTGGGCGGTGCGCCCTGTCCTGCTACGTGTTCCAGAACCTGGCCGCCTCCGCGGTCTGCTACGGCTGGGGGCTGGGCCTCGCCGGGGAGCTCGACTGGGCGCGGCCGTGGTGGCCGGTGCTGGCGTGGGCCGCGATCGTCGCCTCGTTCCTGGTGCTGTCGTCGCTGTGGCTGCGGAGGTTCAGCCGGGGACCGGTGGAGCTGGTCTGGAACTGGGCGTATCTGGCGCCGCAACGCCTGGGCCGGTCCTGACGGCGGGGCGGCGGGGCGGCGGGGCGGCGGGGCGGCGGGGCGGCGGGACCCGTGCGCGGGCACGGGTCCCGCCGCCGGCGGTCAGGAGCCGGGGCGCAGCTCGACCGTGCGCAGTTGCGGGGAGGCCGCTATCTCGCTCTCGCAGAACCTGCCCTCGGTCATCCGCGCCTCGGCGTACAGGCCGGTCTGGTCGGCGTAGTGGGGCGAGGTGGGGTCACCCGACTGCGAGGGGGCCAGCAGCCGCGCGGTGTCCGGGCAGTCGCCGTCGTTGAACGAGACGATCTGGACGAAGCTGGGGCCGTAGTCGACCTCGCCGTACCCCTTGGCCGGGTCCCAGACGTGGTTCTGCACGTTGATCAGGCCCAGGGCCGCCGGGCCGCCGTGGGTGGGGATCCTCGTGCCGCCGCGCACCACGTACTGGTGCTCGCCCAGCGGGGCGTCCGGGGCGATGCCGAGCCGGGCCAGTTCCGCCACGGCGTCGCCGAGGGCCGTGGCCACGGCCGGGTCCGCGGTGTCCAGGTCGCGCGGGGTGCGGACCGGGTCGGCCGGGTCGAAGGGGGTGCGCCACGGCGGGGCGCCGTTCCCCTGGAGCCTGGTCCAGAACCGGGTGAACAGCAGCGCCCCGCGGCTGTCGACGCGGTACCGCCCGTCCCATCCGGTCAGCGCCGCGCAGGCGGGCCGGGCGTCGACCTGGCCGCCCCCGGACGTGGGCGCCTTGCCGTCGGGCAGGGCGGCGCACATCCGCGCGGTGTCGGCGGCCGCCAGCTCCGCGACGGCGCTGCGGTCGGCGAAGAGCAGGTCCCGCATGGTGTCGAGGGTGAAGCCGCGCCCGGGCAGCCCGTCGGCGCCCGCGATCCGCTCCTCCAGGGCGGTGAGGGTCATCCGGGTGCGCAGGGTGCGTTCCGTGCCGATGCTGCCGGCGATGCGCGGGTAACCGGTCAGCGGTTGGCGCGGGTTGGTCAGCCAGGCGCTGTCGTTGGAGTTCGCGACGTAGTCGGTGCGGCGCAGCACGGGCAGGCTCGACGGGCCCAGCAGCCCCGGGACCACCGCGTCGGCGCTGCTGCCCCAGGCGCACGCGGTCCTGGACCCGTCGAGCACGGCGAGTCCGGTGCCGGGGTAGATGGCCGAGCCGAGGGGAGTGTTGCAGCTGCGGGCCAGGGCGTCGGTGATGTGCGGGACGACGTGGACGCCCGAGAACAGGGTGCGGCCGGCCTTGTCCGCGGCCACCGTGTTGACCCAGGGCATGCCCTGGGTGCGGACGAGGGCGTTCCGCACGTCGTCGGTGCTCTGCGCGGTATTGAGGTCGAACCAGGTGTTCAGGCCGCGGAGGTTGCCCTCGTTGGCGTCCCGAAGCGCGTACGCCAGGTCCGCGGTCCAGCCGGTGGGCAGCCCGAACGCGTTGCCCAGCACCGGGCCGTACCGGGTGGACCACAGGGTCCGGGTCACGGTCTTCACGGTCCCGCCCGCCTCGCGCACCTGGACGGCGACCTCGCGCCGGGTCATCGGCTCCGGCGCGCCGTCGACGAGGTAGCTCGTCGGGTCGCCCGGGACCGGCTTCAGCTCGTAGAGGCTCAGCGGGACGGCGGCGGAGACGGTGTGGCTCCAGGCGACGCCCCGGGTGTGGCCGGAGCGGATCAGGGGCACGCCCAGCGGGGCCGCGCCGGACACGTTCATCCGGCCCGGCACCGTCAGCTGGGCCTCCCACAGCCGTTGGGCGCCCGTCCACGGGAAGTGCGGGTTGTTCAGCAGCAGTCCGCGGCCGTCGCCGGTCTGCTCGGATCCCGCCGCGAAGGCGTTGCTGCCCAGGCCTCCCGTGTCGCGCAGCGCCGCGGTCACGGCCGCGGCGGCAGCGCCCGGGTCCTTCGGCGCGGCGCTCCGCCCGGTGCGGGCGCCGGGCGCCGGCGGCCGGGCGGAGACGATCGCGTCCATCACCCGGCCCGCGCCGCCGGAGGTGCTCAGCGCGTGGAACTGGCGGTACACGTCGATCTCGGCGATCGGCCGCAGCCAGTCGGCTCCCCGGCAGGCGGGGTCGGTGACGCCGTCCGGGCCGGTCTCGGCCAGGTAGCGGTTGTAGCCGGCGACATAGCCGCGCACGAGCTCCCGGACCTCGGCGCGGGGGCCGGCCGGGGCCGGCCGGGCCAGGGCGTCCTCGACCACCCGGGAGTCGTTGACCTGCTGGTAGTAGAGGTCGCTGTTCAGGTTCGAGCTCGCGGGCCCGTAGGCGTTGACCGGTCCGTCGGGTCCCCGGTACAGCGAGCGCCGGGCGCCCACCGTGAGGTACGTGTCCGCGAGCAGGCAGATGTTGTCCTTCGCGGAGGCGTAGCCGAGGCCCAGGCCGAGCCCGGTGAAGTCGTCCGCCTTGATGTGCGGGATCCCGTACTCGGTGTACCGGATCGTCGCCGACGGTCCGCCGGAACGTCCGGCCGCCGAGGCGGGCGGTGTGACGCCCGTCGCGAGCGCCCACGCGGTCGCCAGGGCCGCGGTGCGGACCAGTCGGCGCCGCCATGTGTTCCGTCTCATCGTTCCCCCATTTCATGCGGACCGCGCCCGCCCCCGTGAGGTGCTGCGGGGCGGGCGCGGTCCCGTGCGTGTTTCCTGTGGTGCCGGGCCGTGTCCTCCTCCCCGGCGCCGTCCGGCGGACGGCGGGGCGGGGCGGGGGGGCACGGCCTGTGCCGTGTCCTCACACGGTCCGTGTGCCGGTGGTGGTCAGGGGGCCCGGCGGGGCCGGGCCGGTGCCGCCGCCGACGAGGCCCTGGTGGGCGGCGAGCGTGCGGTAGAGCGGGCTGTCGCGCAGCAGCGAGGCGTGCGTGCCGGCCGCCGTCACCGTCCCGCCGTCGAGCACGACGATCCGGTCGCAGTCGACGAGGGGCGCCAGGCGGTGGGCGACCATGATCGTGGTGCGGTCGGCCCGGCGGGTGCGCAGCAGCCGCTGGAGCCTCGACTCGGTCTCCGCGTCGAGGCTCGACGTCGGCTCGTCGAGCAGCAGCAGTTCGTGGTCGTGGAGCAGGGCCCGGGCCCAGGCCAGGCGCTGCCGCTGGCCGCCGGACAGCACCACGCCCGCGTCGCCGAGGTCGCGGTCCAGGCCGTCCGGGTGGTCGAGCAGCCCGCCCAGTTCGACGTCCTTCAGCGCGGCGCGCAGATCGTCGTCGGTGGCGTCCGGCGCCCCCAGCCGCAGGTTCTCGCGCAGCGAGCCGGCGAACACCGGGGCGTCCTGCTCGACCATGGACAGGCGGGCGCGCAGCGCCTCGTGCGGCAGGTCGCGGATGTCCCGCCCGTCGACCCGGATCGTGCCGGCGTCGTGGTCGTAGAAGCGCGCCAGCAGCGCCAGGACCGTGGACTTACCGCCGCCGGACGGGCCGACGAGGGCGGTCCACGAGCCCCGGGGCACCGCGAAGCCGACGCCGTCCAGGACGGCCGGCCCCTCCGGGTACCGGAAGCCGACGCCGTCGAACTCGACGAACCGCCGCGGGTCCGGCGGGCACGGCGCCGCCGCGGCGGGCGTCCGCCCCGCGGCCTCCCGTTCCGTGGGGATGCTCAGCACCTCCGCCGCGCGGTCGACCGCGGCCAGGCCGACCTGGACCGTGGTGATCGCGCGGGACGCCTGGTTGAGCGGGAGGACGACGCTGAAGAGGTAGAGCAGGAAGGCGACCAGGTCGCCCAGGGCCATGGTGCCGGCGGAGACCCGGTAGCCGCCGACGAGGAGGACCATGAAGATGGCGATCTGGATGGCGGTGGTGACGGCCGGCTGCACGACGGCCTCGCGCCGCGACAGCCGCAGGCCCGTCTCGTAGGCGGCCTCGGCCCGGCGCGCGACCCGCTCGTACTCCCGGTCCGTGGCGTCGAACACCCGGATGGTGCGGACCCCCTGGAGCGCGCGCTCGAACTCGGCGGTCATCCGCCCGACGTGTTCCTGCGCCGTCCGGCTGATCCCGCGCAGCGAGGCCATCAGGGCCCACAGGGCGACGGCCGCGAACGACACCGAGGCCAGGGTGATGGCCAGCAGCAGCGGGTCGAGCAGGGCGAGGACGGCGACCGAGCCGACGCCGAGCAGCACGGCGGAGACGACGTCGAAGACGCCGTTGCTGATCACCGAGCGCAGCAGCGAGGTGTCGGTGCTGAGCCGGGAGATCAGGTCGCCGGTCCTGCGCCGGTCGTACTCGGCGATCGGAAGCCGCAGCAGCCGCCGGACGAGGGCCAGCCGGGTGTCCACGACGACGCCCTCGGCGAGCCGTTTGAGCAGGTAGACCTGGGCGCCGGTGAGCAGCGCCTCGCCGACGGTGACCGCGGCGAGCAGGAGCACCGGGGCGAGCAGGGCGCGCTGCTGCTCGGCGCCGGAGACGATGTCCCGCACGATCAGCGGCTGGACCAGCGGGACCACGGGCGCGAGCAGGGAGGCGACGCAGCCGAGGACGACCAGGCGCCGGCGCCCGTTGTCGCGGTCCCAGGCCAGTCGCCACAGGGTGCGCAGCCCCGCGCCGGGCTCCGTCTTCCTCACCGGTGCTCTCCGGGGCCGGCGCCGTCCGCGTCCCGGTCCGGGGCGGCCGTCTCCCGCAGGCTGGCGCGTATCTCCGGTTCGGAGGCGGCGCCGGCGACCGGCGGCCAGTCGTCCGCGGCGCACAGCACGCGCACCACCGCGACCCGGCCCTCCCGGGCCGCCGCCAGGGCCGCCGCGACCGCCTCCGTCATGCCGTCCGGCCCGGACACCACCCAGGTGGTGACGCCGTCCCCGAGGTCGTGCCGCACCGGGGCGCCGGCCGTGAACAGGTGCGGCGGCCCGCCGAGGTTCTCCACCATGCGCTGCAGCCAGCCGTAGCCGCCGTTGTCCAGGACGACGTACGTCACGCCGACCCGTTCCCGTACCAGGGTGGGCAGTTCGACGCGGAGGAAGTCGAACGCGCCGTCGCCGACGATCGCGACGACCTGCGCGTCCGGCGCCGCCAGCTTGGCCCCGGCGGCCGCGGCGGCTCCGTAGCCGAGGGTGGTCTGCTCGGAGGGCACGAGGCAGCGGGTCCCGTCGGGCAGCGCGAGCACCGGGTACAGATACGACCAGATGTCCATCAGCCCGTTCTCGTGCACGACCACGCCGCGCGGCGGGAGGGCGCGGGAGAGTTCCCGCACGGCGGACTTCACCCGCACCCGGTCGGCGGGGAGTTCCGGGTGGGCGGGCCGCTCGGCCCAGGCCCGCAGGCGGCGGCGGGCCCCGGTGATCCGGGTGGTCCAGGCCGCGTCGGGCGCCCGGCCGGCCAGGTCGGCGGCCCACCGGCCGGCGGTGGCCGCCGCCTCGCCCAGGACCAGGGGACCGGCCCAGTCGTAGGAGAACTCCCCGGCCGCCACATTGACCTGACATACCGTCACATCCCGGGGCAGGCCCTCGACGGCGGTCTCCTCCAGCCGGGACCCCAGGGTCACCACGACATCGCAGTCGGCGAGCAGCTCCCGCACCGGCGGCAGCGCGTACAGGCCGGCGAGCCCGCAGTACAGCGGGTGGGACTCGGCCACCGTGCCGCGCCCGCTGGCGGTCACCAGCAGCGCCGCGCCCAGTGCCTCGGCGAGCCGCTCGGCCACCCCGCGGACGGCCGCCCCGCGCATGCCGCCGCCGGCCACGACCACGGGTCGCCGCGCCGCGGCGACCTCGGCCGGGAGCTCCGGCTCCGCGTACCGGGCGGGCTCCGGCGGACCGGCGTCCAGCAGGGCCTCGGGAACGGTGACCGGCCGCTCCAGGAACCCGTCGGGGATCTCCAGGAAGACCGGGCCCCGGGGGGCCTCGGCGACCAGCGCCGCCGCCCTGCGCAGCGCGGGCAGCAGCCGGTCGGGGTGGGTGACCCGGGCGGCCCACTTGGTCACCGGGGCGGCGAGCGCGAGCTGCGGCGCGTCCTGGAAGGCGCGGGCGCCGTCGGCCTCCAGCGCGGTGCCGCCGGCCAGCAGCAGCACCGGGCCGCAGCCGGTGGCCGCCTCCAGCAGGCCACCGACGGCCTGGGCGACGGCGGGCCCCTTGCCCACCACGCACACGCCCGTGCGGCCGGACGTCAGGGCGTACCCGGACGCCATGTGCACCGCCGCCCGCTGGTCGCGGCACCACACCAGGCGGATGCCCGCGCCCTCGAAGGCCGCCACGGCGAGCACGTCGTCGCCGGGCAGGCCGAACACGGTGTCCACGCCCCGGCGGGCCAGGAATCCGGCCACCAGGTCCCAGGGGCCCGGGAAGGTCCTGACCGGGGAGGCCGGGACCGGGCCCGACGAGACCGGGGCCGGCTCGGGGACCGCCGCCCCGGAGACCGCCGGCTCGGACGCGGCCGGCCCGGGGGCCGCCGGGGTCCCGTCGGGTCGCCGCTCGTTCATGGGGTGCGTGTGTTGCATGTGTCGCCGCCAGAGGTGTCGAAGAGCCGCCAGTAGGGCTCGAACGGACCGGGGGTCCCGTCGAGCAGCTTGTGCCGCAGACCGGTGAGGAGGGCGCGGTGGGGACGCAGCGCCGCCAGGCCCAGCCGGCGGGCGTCGGCGTCCGAGGCGGGCCGCCCCAGGAGCACCCACATCGCCCGGAGGGTGCGCGGGGCCGCCCGGGACAGCGACCGAGCCGTCTCGTGCAGCAGCTCGCCGCCCGTGCTGTCCAGCCGGCGCCGGGCCTCGGCCTCGCCCCAGCGCCGCACGGCGAGGCCGTAGGTGTTGAACGAGCCCTCGGCGGCGTCCTGTTCGACGCTCCGCAGGTCGTCCTCCAGGTCGACGAACGACATCATCGGCCCGAGCAGCCCGCTCAGCTCCCGCGCCCACGGCCGGCCCGTGAGGGCCGCGGCGACCGCGAGGAAGGCCCGGATGTCGGAGCACCGCAGCCGGACCGCGCGGGCCAGCTCGTCCTCGTCGAAGGAGTCGCCGGCCGCGAGGAGCCGGGTCTCCAGCTCGAAGTACTCCTCCAGGCCGGTCAGATGGCGCTCGACGGTCCCGTCGAGCAGTTCCAGGGAGCCCAGGAACGCCCGCAGGTGCTCCGGCCACCAGGATCCGGGCCTCGTCCCGCCGGAGCGCTGGTGCGCCTCGTACGCCCAGTCCGCCTCGTAGACCACGGCCCACAGATGGGTGAACAGCGGCGAGACCAGGGCCCGGTCGCCGTCGTCGTAGCCCAGCGCGCGGAACACCGGGGCCAGCGTGCGGTACACCTTGGCGCCCTTGATCTCGGCGGCGGGCGAGGTGCGCGGGGTCAGCCAGGCGGGCCCGGCCGCCTTCTCGGACGTGCCGCGCACGAGCACGTCCAGGGCCGTCACCCGGTCGGGGGCGAGCAGCCCGCCGAGCAGCGCGCGCCGCATCTAGCGCCCCGTCCCCGGCAGGGACCGCGTCTCCCACAGCTCCCGCGTCCGCTCCGCGACCTGGCGGAACCACGGGGTGAAGGAGGCCGCGCCCGGCCCGTCGAGCTCCCGCAGGACCTCCGCCAGGGGCCGCCAGACGGCCTCGGACGCCTCGTCGGGGTCGACGGCCGGCGGGACGCCGTCGTAGTCGCCCACCAGGACGTGGTCGTACTCGTGCTCGACGTACTCCGACGCCGGGTCCTCGGCGCGGTAGACGAACGGGCGGCCCGGCCGCAACTCGCCCGCGCGGACGCCGAGTTCCTCCAGCAGTCGGGCCCTCGCCGCGTCCGCCGGGCGCTGGCCGGGCGCCGGGTGCCCGCAGCAGGTGTTGGACCACAGCCCCGGGAAACGGCGCTTGGCCGCGGCCCGGCGCTGGAGCAGCACCTCGCCCCGGCCGTTGACGAGCATCACGGAGAACGCGCGGTGCAGGAGCCCGTCGGGGCGGGTGTGCGCCGCGTGCACGGTCGTGCTGCCGGTGGTCCGGCCGGACGGGTCGACGAGTTCGACCCGCAGCCGCTCCCGGGCCGCCTGGCCGCGCGTGGCTGAGCTGGGCATGGATGCTCCTCGTGTCGTTCCGCCGGGTGTCACGGGCCGGCGATGTGGTAGCCGCCGTCCGCCCAGACGACCGAGCCGGACGTCACCGGCATCCAGTCGGAGAGGACGGCGCAGCAGGTCCGCGCCACCGGGGCCGCGTCCCGGTCGTCCCAGCCGAGCGGGGAGTGCTCGGCCCAGTGCGTCGCGTCGAAGCCGGGTATGGAGGTGGCCGCGACCGTCCGCAGGGGCCCGGCGGCGACCAGGTTCACCCGGATTCCCCGGGGGCCCAACTGCATGGCCAGGTAGCGCGCGACCGACTCCAGGGCGGCCTTGGACACGCCCATCCAGTTGTAGCCCTCCCAGGCGCGCTGGCCGTCGAAGTCGAGCCCGACGATCGAGGCGCCGGGTGCGAGCAGGTCGCGGCAGGCGTGGGTCAGCGAGGCCAGCGAGTACGCCGAGACCTCCAGCGAACGGGCCACGTCGGGCCAGGGCACGGCGGCGAAGTCCTCGTCGAAGCAGGCGGGCGAGCCGTGCGCGATCGAGTGCACGACGCCGTCCAGCCCGTCCGTGTGCTCCGCCACCCGCCCGGCCAGCCCGGCCAGGTCCGCCGGGTCGGTGACGTCCAGTTCGACGACCGGCACGGGTTCCGGCAGCCGTGCGCAGACCCGTCTGACCAGCGACGCGCGCCCGTAGGCGGTGGCGACGACCCGGGCCCCGGCCCGCTGCGCCTGCTCGGCGACGTGGTAGGCGATGGAGCTGGGCGTGAGGATGCCCGTGACCAGCAGCCGTTTCCCGGCCAGCAGGCCCGCGCCGCCCGCCGGCGCCGTCGTCGTGTCGTCCTCGTGCTCAGACACCCATGCTCACCCCACCGTCGACAGGAATGACCGCCCCGGTGATGTACCGGGCCTCGTCGCTGGCCAGGTACGTGATCAGGGAGGCGACTTCGGCCACCGTCCCGGCCCGGCGCAGCGGTACGGAGTCGATGAACTCCTGGCGCACCTTCTCGGGGAAGTCCCGGCCCATGTCGGTGTCGATCAGCCCGGGGAGGATGACGTTCACCGTGGTGCTGCCGCGCGCGAGTTCGCGGGCCAGCGTGCGGGCCAGGCCGATCAGCCCGGACTTGCTGGCCGCGTAGTTGCCCTGGCCGACCCCGCCCAGCAGCGCGGCGGTGCTGGAGCAGAAGATGACCCGGCCCCGGCGGGAGCGGATGAGCGGGCGGATGCCCGCCCTGACGGAGTAGAAGCCGCCCATGAGGTTGGTCTGGATGACGGCGGAGAAGTCCTCGGCGGTCATCCGGGCCATCAGGTTGTCGCGGACGATCCCGGCGTTCACCACCAGGACGTCGAGGCCGCCCAGCTCACCGACCGCCTCCCGCATCGCCCGCTCCACCGCCTGCTGGTCGGCGACGTCGCAGACCAGCGAGAGCGCGTTGTCGACGGGGGCCCCGGAGGCGCTGAGCGAGACGACCGTGTCGCCCATGGCGACGAACCGGTCGACGGTCTCGCGCCCGATGCCGCGCGTCCCGCCGGTGACGATCACCTTCCGCCCGGCCGCCCCGGGGGTCGTCGGGGGGTTCGTCGCGGGGTTCGTCGCGGGGTTCAGCACTTCTTCACCACCAGTACCGCGTTGTGTCCGCCGAAGCCGAACGAGTTGGACATGACCACCCGCAGCGGGTGCTCCTGCGCGGTGTGCGCGACGTGGTTCATCTCCGGGAACTCAGGGTCGTCGCAGTTGATGGTGGGCGGCGTCAGGCCGGTCTCCAGGGCCTTGACGCACGCGATCAGCTCGACCGCTCCGGCAGCGCCGATCATGTGCCCCGTGGTCGACTTGGTGGAGCTGAACGGGATGTGCCGGGCCCGCTCGCCGAGTTCGGCCCGGACGGCCAGGGTCTCGGTGCGGTCGTTGAGCTGGGTGCTGGTGCCGTGCGCGTTGACGTAGTCGACGGCGTCGGCCGCCACCCCCGCCGCGGCCAGTGCCCGCCGCATGGCGAACCGGGCGCCGAGCCCCTCGGGGTGCGGCGCGGTGATGTGGTGGGCGTCGCTGGCGGCGCCGTAGCCGACGATCTCGGCCAGTGGCGTGACGCCGCGCCGGCGCACGCTCTCCGCCGATTCGAGCACCACCGCCCCGGCGCCCGAGGAGAGCACGAAGCCGTCCCTGGCCCGGTCGAAGGGGCGGCTGGCGGCGGTGGGATCGTCGTTGAACGTGCTGGTGAGCGCCCGGGTTGCCGCGGTGAGCGCGAGGTCCTTGCCGCTCATGGAGTCCTCGGCGCCGACCGCCACGACGATGTCCGCGTCGCCCCGCTCGATCATCCGGTGGGCCTCGCCGATCACGACGGTGCCCGAGGCGCAGGCGGCCGACACCGCGAACGACTCGCCCATGGCGCCGATCTCCATCGACAGATAGGCGGTCACGATGTCCACCGCGGCGTACGCCGACAGATGGGGGCGGACCGCCCGCGCGCCCCTGGCGTCGAACACCCGGACCGCGTCCGCGTCCAGCTTGGTGGTGCCGTAGCCCGATCCGGCGAGGACCGAGACGCGCTCCGGCGGGCAGATTCCCGGCTTGACGCCGGCCTGTTCGAGGGCCTGGTGGGCGGCGGCGACCGCGTATCTCGCGTACGGGTCCATCCGGCGCACCTCGGTGCGCGGCATGTAGTCCGTGGGCTCGAAGCCGCGTATCTCCCCGCCGATGGTGACGGAACAGTCACCGGGGTCGAAGCTCGTGATGGAGGTGATCCCGCTGCGGCCCTCCACCATGCCGTCCCAGGTCTCGGACACCGAGTTCCCCAGCGGTGTCAGCGCACCGAGACCCGTCACGTACGAACCCATTGCCTCACTCCAAATCGCCGGCGGCCGACCGCCGGTCCGTGAACGTCTGCGCTACTTCCCCGCCACCGCGGCCAGCCGGTCCTCGCCGCGGGCGCCGGAGCCGAACCGGCTCCCGTACTCCGCCACGGCCTTGGAGATCAGCAGGGGCTGCGGGAAGCGCCGCCCGTCCAGGGCCAGGTAGCCCGCCCTGATGCCGCGGCCGCCGAACGGCTTGTTGCCGTTCTCTATCTCGATGAGCGTCGAGTCGACGCTCACCATGTGCCTCTCGCGCAGGAAGTCCACGAGCTCCCGGCCGCCCCCGTAGACCGAGGCCCCGAAGGCGCGTTCGGTGAAGGGCGGGGTGCCGAGCACGTTCCTGAGCGTGTGTTCGTCGTCGTAGACCACCAGGTTGAAGATGGGGGCGAACTGCTCGGAGACGTCCAGGGGTTCGGACACGTCCCAGACGAGGACGGTCGGCACCACGTGGGACTGGGCGATGTCGACGGCGCCGCCCTGGTGGATGCGGTGCCGGTTCGCGATCAGGTAGCGCGTGACCTGGTGGAGCACGTTCGGGTCCTGGAGGCTGCCGTAGTCCCTGCCGTGGTCGGCCGCCGGGCCGAACCGCAGCGCCCCGACGCGCCGGGACAGCTCCTCGCGGAACTCGTCGGCGACCGAGCGGTGGGCGAAGTAGATGTCGGGGGCCAGGCAGTCCTGACCCGAGTTGAGCATCCTGATCCGCGCCCCGTCGGCGGCGGCCGCCCGGACGTCGGCGCCCTCGGTGATGATGAACGGGTTGACGCCCTGGCCGAAGAAGAGGAAGAGCGGTTCGTCGCCCAGGGCGACCCGCAGCTCCTCCGCGTTCTCGTAGCGGCCGGTGAAGACGACCACCCCAGGGTTGCCGCGGATGGAGTCCGCGTACGCGCCCTGGGTGCCGGTGAACGCCGTGATGTCCAGGCCGTGCACGGGCGCCAGCAGTTCGTGGATCCGCAGCGTCGTCTCCAGGATCCGCGAGGACGGCCGGAAGGAGACCGCGCGGGTGAAGCACGCCGGGACCAGCAGATACAGGGCGTACGAGTAGAGCACCATGTTGGACGGCATGAAGACCCAGGACGCGGGCGCCGTCGGCGGCTGGTGCAGGGCGTACTCGGCGGCCGCCCCGCGCAGCGTGGAGACGAACCCCTCGATCTCGATGCCGGCGGCCTCGCGGTCGGTGATCCCGCTCAGCACGTCGACGAACAGGTCGCGGTTCTCCTGCACGTACCGGGCGGTGCGGGCAAGCGCCGCGAGCGCGCCGGTCAGGCGGCGGTCTCCGCGGAAACGTTCCGGCACGCCGTCCGGGGAGCCCAGCCGCTGGGCGGTGGCGGCCTCCGCGAACGCCTGGACCCGGCCGAGGTCGACCTTGCCGAACGCGTTCTGCGGCAGCTCGTCCACCACGAAGACGTGGTCGGGCGCCTCGTAGGACGCCAGGTGGGCGGCGATCTCCCGCCGCCAGTGGGCGTGCGCGCGGCGGCCGGGGTCGGCGACGACGGTCACCAGTCGCTCGCCGCGCTCGGCGTCCTCGACCACCACGCAGGCGTTGACCACGCCGGCGTCGGCGAGCCTGCGCTGCACCTCGGCCGGGTAGACGGTGAACCCGCTCCTGGACAGCGCCGAACGGCGGCCCAGGACCGTCAGGTGCCCGTCCGGGCCGACCGAGGCGATGTCCTCGGTGCGCTGCCAGCCGTCCGCCTCGCGCACGAGCCGGCCGTCGGCGTCGAGGTATCCCCGGTACCGGTCGGGGGTCCGGACCAGCAGTTCGCCGACCCGCCCGGCGGGCATCTCGGCCCCGTCGGCGCCGACGACCCTGATTTCGACGCCGGGCAGCGCCTTGACCAGCGCGGGCCTCTCCGGGAGCGCGTGCGCCACGTTGCCCAGCTCGGTCGAGCCGTAGCCGTCGAGCAGCGGACGGCCGGCGGCCCGGTGGAAGCGCTCGGCCAGCCGGCTCTCCAGCGGCCCGCCGCCCACGCACCACAGCCGCACCGACGACAGGTCCTCCAGGAACGCGGGGTTGCGGGCGGCGAGGTTCAGGATCGCCTGGTACGTACGCGGCGGCGCGTCGACGACCGTGGCGGAATGGCGCTTCCCCAGGCGCAGCGCCTCGGACAGATGGGCCGGGGGCACGATCACCAGCCGGGTGCCGGCGATCCAGCTGATCAGGGCGACCGAGAGGCCGTACTGGTGGGTCATCGGCAGCAGCGGCAGCAGGACGTCGTCCGGGGTGTACCGGACCCGTTCGGCCGTGCGCAGGCAGTTGTCGACGACGGAGCCGCCGGACTTCACCACGGCGCGCGGTTCGCCGGTCGTCCCGGACGAGAGCAGGATCAGACCGTCCTCGCGCCGCCGCCAGGCGAGGGAGGCGGGGTCGGGGAGGGCGGCCGAGCCGCCGACGTCCGCGGCCCGGACCTCTCCGACGCCGTAGTCCCACAGGTCGCGGGGCGCGACGGCGCCGGGGACCCGCTTGGCCGCGTCGCCCGACAGCACGGCGTGCTGGGCGTGCACCCGCGCCAACGGGTCGTCCATGCGGGCAAGTTGGGCGTCGTCGAGGACGACGACGGACACGTCCGAGGCGATCAGGGCGAGCAGGGCCGCGTAGAACTCGATGGTGTTGTCGCCGCCGAGGACGACCCGGTCACCGGCCCGCACCCCGCGGTCGTGCAGCGCGCGCCGCATCACCTGGACGCCGTGGCCCAGGGCGTACTGGCTCACTGCGGCGCGTCTGGCGACCGCGACCGGTCTCTCCTCCGGAACGGAGGTCATGCTGATCACCCCGTCGTTCTCACTGTTGCTGTCGGACGTGAGCTCTGCGGCTCCAGGGCGACACGGCCCTTAGGCTGGTGAACGGGCGTGGGGCGCGACGCACGGCCCGCGCCGCGCCCCCGTCCCGGGCTCCTTCCGAAGCCCCGGGACGCGCACCGTCACCGCTTCGTTCAGCAGGAGTTGCTGATGGTGCTGCCCAGCGCCTCGGCGCTCTCGGCCGGGACCTCAAGGCCCTGCAGCTCGATGATCGACATGTTCCGCACCTCCTTCCGTCCAGCTCGGGCGGCCGAAGCCGCCGCACGGATGTCCCGGTCCCCCTCGCGGGGGCGGAACGGGTGATGGTTCAGCGGGTCATGACGGCACGTCAGCAGTTGTTGCTGATGGTGCTGCCCAGCGCCTCGGCGCTCTCCGCCGGGACCTCAAGGCCCTGCAGCTCGATGATCGACATGTTCCGCACCTCCTTCCGTCCAGCTCGGGCGGCCGAAGCCGCCGCACGGATGTCCCGGTCCCCCTCGCGGGGGCGGAACGGGTGATAATTCAGCGGGTCATGACGGTACGTCAGCAGGAGTTGCTGATGGTGCTGCCCAGCGCCTCCGCGCTCTCCGCCGGGACCTCAAGGCCCTGCAGCTCGATGATCGACATGTCCGTACCTCCCCTCGGGTGTCGGGCCGTCTCGGACGGCCGTCCGGCAGGCGCCGTTCCCACGAGCTGTCAGAGCGGCTCGATGCCCAGGAACGGCAAGCTCTTCAGGCTGCGGTCGCGGACCGCGGCGAGGGCGAGAACCACACCGGCGGCGCCGGTGGCGAGGTCCGCGGAGAACCTCACACCGCCACTGCCCGGCACGCGCAGCCCGCCGTCCCGCTCCACCAGGTGCAGCGGCAGCGGCCGCAGAAGGCCGGCGAGCGCCTCGCCCGTCTCGTCGACGCGGTCCCCCAGGGCGACCAGGGCCAGCAGCGCCCCGGCGCGTCCGGAGAAGACCCCGGCGTCGGCCATGAGCCGCACCCGGGCGCCGGCCACCAGGCCGGGGACCGCCGCGCGCAGCCCGGTGCTGTCGCGATGCCGCAGCACGGCGTCCGCGCCCAGCGCCACGCCCAGTCCGCCGGTGGCCAGGTACGGCAGACGGCGCTTCCCGTCCACCGCCTGGAGGGTTCCGGCGTCGTCCGCGGTGCACCGGGACAGGTCCCGGTCGACCGCCCGCTCGGCCAGGTCGAGCCAGGCGGGATCCCCGTCGGCCTCGTACATCCGGGCGAGGAAGACCGCCGCTCCGCTCCAGCCGCGCATCAGGCCCGCGGGCAGCGCCTCGGTGTGCGGGCTCGGGAAGAGCTCGTCACGGAGGCGGACGGCCGCGCGGCGGCCGAGCGCGGTGATCTCCTCGTCGCCGAGCACCGGGCCCAGCGCCAGGGCGGCCAGGCCCATCCCGGCGAGACCGGAGAACAGCGACGGGTCGGTGGTGGTCCCGAGGTCCCGGACCAGCGGCGCCAGGTTCGCCCGGGCGGCCTCGTGCCGTCCGCGCGCCGCCCAGTACCAGGCCACCCCGGTCAGCCCGTCCCAGAGTCCGGGCGACGCCAGGGCCGCGGCCTCCGGGCCCGGGTGGCCCAGCAGCCACCGCTCGCACTCCGCGGGCGGCTCGTGCCCGGCCGCGTGGAGCGCCCACAGGACGCCCGCGGCCCCGTGGGCGAGGCTCGCCGGACCGGCGGTGTTCAGGTACTGGTCCGGGTCGCCCGGGAACAGCCGGTCGTCGCGGGCCGGGTCCGCCGCCGCGGCGAGCGAGGCGCTCAACGGCCCGATGAGGTCCGGTGGATCGACCGGAGCCGCGGTGCCCGGCACCAGCCGGGCCGCGTCCGGGACGGATCCGCCGGCCGCGTCCGCGAGCGGTTCGAGCCCCATGGTCCGCAGGGTGTCGTCGAAGTAGTCCGCCGGCAGGCCGAACCAGTCGACCGCGGCGGCCGCGTGCTGCCGGGCCTTGCGCCGGTCCAGTGCGTACACCGGCGCCAGCGGCATGAACAGCCAGAGCCGCAGCACCGCGAGGGCGTACCGGTCGCGGAACCCGGCGTTCCCTGTCCTGGGCGCGAAGCCGGGGTAGGCCAGCGGCGGAGCGTCCGCCTCATCCAGCGGCGCCGCCATCTCCAGGTCCAGCAGCCGCACCGTCAGGTCGTCGTCCACCATGATGTTCCCGGGGTGCAGGTCCCGGTGGGCGATCCCATGGGCGTGCACCTCGGCGACGGCGGCCGTGACCCGTGCCAGGACGCGCTCGGCCTGCTCGCGGTAGGCGTCGACGGCGTCGGCCGCGGGAGCGTGCCGGATGAACGGGTGGCGACTCGCCGCCCAGTTCTGCAGATTGCTCCCCTCGGCCTTCTCCAGCGCGAGGTAGTGGTGCTCCCAGTAGCGGAAGGAGTCCACCAGGTCCGGCACGGCCGCCGCGCCGGCCAGCCGGCGGAGGACGTCGGCCTCGTACCGGGCCCGGTCGACGGCGTCCCGGCCGTCGCGGTCGACACCGGCGTGGGAGCGGGCCTCCTTGAGGACGACCTCGCGTCCCGTCTCCTTCTGGCGGGCGGCGTAGACGCCTCCGCCGTTGGAGAACTGCAGCGCACGCTCCACGGCGAACGGGAAGGGCTCGTCCGGGTCGGGGGTGCGCAGGGCGTGCTGGATCTCGTCGGGGGGCGAGATCCAGGACGGCGGCCGGAAGGGAACCGACCGCGGATCATGGACCAGTCGGCCGTCCGGACCGTGCATCGCGAGGACGCGCCGGCCGTCCGGCGTATACGTGTACCGGGTGGTGAAGGCGCCGTAGCGCAGGTGGACGGGGCTTCCGTCGCGCCAGCGGCGGTCGCTGAGCACATAGGGGCCGTCCTGCCCGGTCAGCAGTCCGTGCAGCGCCTCCAGCGTCGGGAGGAGGTCCTCCTCGGACGGGTAGACCGCGACGAACTTGCCGCTGGCGGTACGCGGAGCGAACTTGAGGTTGTACGCCTGGAAGACCGCCCGGCGGGCGAGGAACTTGAAGGCGAGCCCGTGCTCCAGACAGTGGTCCGAGACGGCCGCCAGGACGGCGGCGGCGTTCTCGGGGCGGGCCGACACATGGATCTTCCAGCCCTGCTCGGGCAGCGGCCGCCCGGTGGGGCGCAGGTGGCACCAGGGCCCCTTGAGCGTGCGGGTCCAGCCGTCCCGCTCCGGCACGGTGGCCGCGAAGTCCAGGTCGTCCTCCGGGAACCAGCGCTCGGGGGGTTCGAAGTAGTCGGGATCGGCAACGGAGAAGAGTTCTCCCGCCTCACGCATCCGCGCCCCTCCCCTCGGCGGCGGCGAGCGAGGTGGGCCCGCCCCCGGCCAGATAGTCGTCCAGCATCCGCCGCGCCCGCGCCTTGTCGTCCTCGGGAACGGACGGCACGTACTTCAGCCCGTCCAGGTGCTCGGTCTTCTTCAGCTCGGCCTCGTACTCCGAGCGGAGCATCGACCAGACGGTCGCGTCGTGGTACTCGCCGTCCAGGTAGTAGAAGTCGCGCAGGATTCCCTCCAGCACGAAGTTCCCGCGGATCAGGGCCGGGAGGGTGTAGGGGTTGAACGCCCCGGTGGTCAGCTGCACCCTGCGGGCGTCGTACGTCATGAAGAGGATGTCGATGAGCCGGACGATCGCCTCGCCGCCGTAGGCGCTGCGCCAGCGGCCGGGCTCTCCGACGATCACGGCTATCTCGAAGGACTGGTGGCTTCCGCGCTGCCGCCAGTTCACGAATCCCAGGGGGTCCCCGGCGTTCTCCTTTATCATCCGGAATGTGACGCTCCCGGAATAGTGAGCGGCGCGGAGTTCTTCGGGGCTCGCGATTTCCCGCGAGTCCCCGCTGAGGGCGGTTCCCTGTGCATCGGGCGCCAGCCACCCGGCCATCAGATCGAAGTCGCCGGGAGTCGGCGGGAGCAAGCTTATGAAACGCCCCTGCATTTCTTCCCCATCCCCCCTGTCTCAAGGCCCTTCGGCCCTTCGCGGCTTCAACCTCTCGGCGAGCCGCTGAAGAACCTAGATCTCGACGTTCTTTTCCGTCAAGCACGATCCGCACAAGTCGAACGGCCGGAAAGTCGAACAACGCGCCGCCCGTAAGAACGGGGGCCCAGGGTCTAAAACACGTTGACAGTTCGCTTTGCCGCCCGTGACGCTGGGCGCAGTAATCTCCCGCGCCATGACAGAAACGCGGCAGGTTTTAAGGACTCCGTCGTTGGCATTCGTGGGCGCCGGCCCGCGCACGACCGGCATCCTGGAGCGGATCGCGGCCAATTTCGCCGCCCTGTGGCCCGGCGGCGCGCTGCGGATCGACGTCGTCGACCCGTATCCGCCCGGCGGCGGACGCGTCTGGCGGGACGGCCAGTCGCCCCGGATGCTGATGAACTCCCGGGCCAGGGACGTCACGATGTTCACCGACGACAGCGTCGAGTGCGCCGGCCCGGTCACGCCCGGCCCGACCCTGTTCGAGTGGGCCGCCGGCCCCCACGCGCGGGAGACGCCGGTCGCCGGGGTCGCCGCCGAGGCCCGCTCCCTGGCACCGGACTCGTTCCCCAGCCGGCGCCTGGCCGGGGCGTATCTCGCCTGGTGCTTCGACCGGGCGCGAACCTCGCTCCCGCCGGGCGTGGAGGTCCACGACCACCGCGCCGCGGCGGTCGCCCTGACGGACCGGCCCGGCGGACGGCAGCGCGTCGCCCTCTGTGACGGGAGCTTCGTCGACGCGGACGTGGTGGTCCTCGCCCAGGGCAACATCGACGGCAGCATGGACGCCGCGCAGCGCCAGCACGCGTCGTCCGCCGCCCGCTGGGGCGGGGCCTATCTGCCGCCGAGCTGCACCGCGGACGTCGATCTGTCCGCCTTCCCGCCCGGGGCCGATGTGATCGTCTCCGGTCTCGGCCTGGCGTTCGTCGACCTGATGTCCCTGATGAGCGAGGGACGGGGCGGCCGCTTCGTCCGGGACGACGGGGGCGGCCTGCGCTACGAGGCGTCGGGGTCGGAGCCCGTGCTGTGGGTGGGATCCCGCAGGGGCGTGCCCCATCTGCCCAAGAACGGGCTCCGGACGCGGGGCGCGGAGCCCGGACCGGCCCGGTTCGCGACCGTGGCGAACTTCAAGGCGGCCCTGGCCGGCGCCCCGGACGGCCCGGCGCCCGGCGCCGGCCCGGCGCCGGCCCCCGAGGCGGACCCGGCCCCCGACCTGTGGTCCCTCACCGCCAAGGAGGTCGGCTGGGGCTACTACCGGGAGCTGTTCACCGGGCACCCCGGCCGGACCGCCGTGTCCTGGGCCGACTTCGCCCGGGCGTACGCCGAACTCCCCTGGGACGGACCGGAGTCGCGCGCGCTGATCCGCCGGTCGGTGCCGACGGCCGACGACCGGCTGGACCTCGACGCGCTGCGGCGGCCGCTGGCGGGCCGGCGCTTCCCGTCGGGGCGCGCGCTGGACGCCTGGATGCGCCGCCATGTGCGGGCCTCGGTCGACCGGGCGACCCGGCCGGTCCACAGCGCCTGGGCCGGAGCGGCGCGGGCCCTGTTCGAGGCGGGCAACGAGCTCGGCGAACTGCTGGTGTCCGACGGGGACGCGCTGGGCCCGGGCGGCGAGCGGGACATCGAGCGGATATCCGAGTTCAACAGCTTCTTCACGTCCGGGCCGCCGCCGTTCCGGCTGGAGCAGCTCATGGCGCTGTCCGACGCCGGTCTGGTCCACTTCCTCGGGGCCGGACTGCGGGTCCGCGCCGACGAGACGGCGGGCTTCTTCGCGGCCGCGTCCGACTCGCTCGCGGACGAGTTCCGCGGCCGGTACTTCGTCGAGGCGCGCCTGGCCGCGCCGGACGCGCGCGGCGGCGAGGACCGGCTGCTGCGCGGCCTGATCGCGCGGGGCCGGGCGACGGCCCGCCGCCCCGCGGACGCGGAGAACGCGTCCCGGCTGGTCGCGCGGGAGGGCGACTACCGGATCACCGAACCGTCCGGGGAACCGCACCCGCGCCGCTACGCGCTGGGCGCGTTCGCCACGGGAGGCAGCCTCGGCTCGTTCTCGGTCCCCGGCACGAACTCACCGTTCTTCCGGCAGAACGACGACGTGGGCCGCCGGCTGATACGGCAGCTCCGCGCCCTGAGGTCCGTCCCGTGATCCGCGGCCGCGGCGGGCCGGCGCGCGGCGCTTTTGGCCGGGGCGGTGCGCACCGTCCCGGCCTTTCCCCCTCACCGGGGGCGGGGCCCGCCCGGGGGCTGTCCCGTCATCACGTGCCCGCCGCGGACGACGGGACGGCCCCTACTTCTGGGCGACTCCCCGGTACAGGCCGTACAGCACCTCCAGCGCGCCCAGGGCCATCAATACGACACCGAGCTTGGTCAAGGTGACGACAGGCGTCTCTATGTCCCCGGTGAACTGCCAGAGCACCAGGCCGATGACGAAGGTGATGCCGCCGCCGACCAGCGCCTTGAAAGCCGGATTCATCTCATACCCTTCTGGCCCTGACGGGCCGGCTTCTCTTTTCGCACCTTGACCCCGGCCGCGGCGGCCGGTGAGACTTCGACCGCGCCGGGACGTGCGAGCGTTTCCGCACCCGACGGGCGGGAAACATCTTTCTTTTCCTTCTTCACTCCGATTTCCTCGGCGTGAATCCTTTCCAGGTCCTTCCGCAGGAGACCGACATGGCGACGTTGCAGGAAATAGCCGAGTGGTACCAGGAACGAGCGGGCCGGCACTGCGGCCACAGCGACTGGTTCGAGATCACCCAGCGGGACGTGAACGCCTTCGCCGACCTCACCCGTGACCGGCAGGAGATCCATGTGGACCCCGACCGGGCCGCGGCCGGGCCGTTCGGGGCCCCGGTGGCCCACGGCTTCCTGGTCCTGTCCCTGATCACCTTCCTGACCGACAGCCTGCTGGATCTCGACTGGTCCGAGGTGGGGCTGAACCACCGTCTGGACCGGGTGCGGTTCCGCGCCCCGGCCGTCGTGGGGCGCCGGGTGCGGGCCGGTGTGACCGTCGTCGGGGCCCGCACCCGGCCGCGGGACTACCTGGAACTGGTGCTGGCCGTCGCCATCGAGGCGGAGGACGGCGGTGTGGTGTGCACCGCGGAGCAGACCCGTCTCTACCGGGCCCGGCCCGATGCGCGGCTGCCCCGCTTCCCGTCGCCGGAGGCCGACGTCCCCCGGGTCCCCGGGCCGGAGGCCCACGCCTGACACCGCCCTTCCGCCGCGCCGCCGGCCGTCATCCGCCGTCGGGCAGGTCGTCCGCGAGAGCCAGTCTCGTCCCGACCTGCTCGGCGAACTCCCGCCACAGCTCGGCGTTCTTGCGGGCGGTCTCGACCACGACGCCGACCTGGTGCGGGGGCACCCGGTCGATGAAGTGCCGCCACTCGTGCGGGGAGATCAGCCGGGACTCGAACCAGCGGAGGAAGTCGCGCCCGGCGGTGCTCAGGCGCAACGACGGGTCCTTGCGCAGCAGTTCCAGCACGTCGATGCCGCTCTGCCGCGCGCCGGTCCGGCCGGGGGCCGCGCCGCGGGCGCCGACGGCCGAGGCCGCCGACCGCTGCCGGGGGACCGCGTCGAGCGTCGCCGCCCCGGGCCGGCTCCTGGCGGCGGCTGCCATCGCCTTGCGCTGGCGCGGCGGCACGGGGTCCTCGCCGCGCTGGACCCGCGCCCGCACGTCCCAGGCCGTCGAGATGGAGATCCCGGCCCGCTGCGCGATCTCCCGCAGCGGGGTGTCCGGCCTGCGGCGCAGCAGCTCATGGGCGCGCAGCCGGCCGGAGGCCCCGTTGAGCGGTCGTAAGCGGCCGTCCTTGCCGATCCGGACGTTCGACTGCGCAGACCCCTCGGTCGAACGTCTTCGTACCCCGGCGACGGTCCTGGCCGAGAGGCCGACGGCCTCCGCGATGATCCGGTCCGACCACTGCGGATGGCTCTCCATGATGCGCCGCGCCGCCGCGGTGCGCTCGGCGACGGACAGCGGCAGACCGTGGGTGACGTTGGTGTGGACGGCGAGCACGAACGCGTCCTTCGCGTCGCCCTCGAAGAAACGCGCCTCGATCTCCTCCTCGCCCCGCAGTTCGGCGGCAAGGACCCGGTGGATGCCGTCGATCACCCGCATCGACTCCCGCTCCACGAGGATGGGCGGCAGGTCCGCGTCCGAGTCGGCCAGGAGCCGCGCGTGGTCCTCCCGTCTCGGCGCGAGCCGCGGTGAGTCGGTCATCCGCAGCGACCGGATCGGGATTCTGACCGCGGCGCCCTCGCGGGCCCGGCGGACCAGTCGCGGTATCGCCGCGTCGGCGCCCTCCGCGGGCAGGGCGGATTGATCATGTACAGCGCTTGCCATTGAAGTACTCCCCCGCTGAGCTCAATCGACGATCCGATCCTTCCATCAGCGGACGGGTACGACACCCTACGAAAGTAGGAGAACCCTCCCATCAGGCAGAACGGGCGTCGGGCGGGGTGCGCGCGGCCGTTCCTAACCGGGGCGGCACAAGGCCGCGGGCCGTGTCCGGGGGCGGTCGCGCCCCGATTCCCGGGGCCGCCGCGGCCTGTGTTCCGGGGCCGGGCGCGGGCCGCACCCGGGGCCGCCGCGACCCCGTGGGCCGGACGTCCGCACCGGCGTCCGCCGTACGACGGCGGTGTGCGAACCCGGCCCCGGGGCCACTGCTTTAACCTTTATGCACCTCGGGTGACGGTGCGCGGAGGCTTGTACGCCGTGCGGTCCGCGCCGCCCGCGTCCTGCGCCCCGAGGGTGCTCCGCGTGCTGTGGACGCCCGGTGTGCTCTGGATCCCCGCGGCCCCGGGCACGCCCGGCGCGGTCCTCCCGGACGGGCCGCCCTGCCCGGCCCGTCGCACCGGGACGACCTGATGCACCGGCACGGCCTGGGCCGGCGGGGCCTCCCGGTCGATCTCGCACCAGATGCGCTTGCCCGCGCCCTCCGGCTGCCAGCCCCAGCGGTCGGCGAGGCCGTCGACGAGCTCCAGGCCCCGGCCGCCGGTGTCCTCCCCCTCCGCGTGACGCTGCCGCGGCGGGCGGCAACTGGCGTCCGCCACCTCGACCCGTACCGTGCCGGATCCGCCCGCCGAGCCGAACAGCATGCGCAGCACGGCCGGGCACCCGGTGTGGACCACCGCGTTGGTGACCAGTTCCGAGATCAGCAGGATGAGGGTCTCGGCCAGCGGCTCGTCCCCCCTCATCCCCGACCCGATCAGTCTCGACCGCGCCCATCTGCGTGCCCGTCCGACCTCCGCGGGATCCGGACCGACCTCCAGCTGAACCTGAAGCACCTGCACCGCTCACACCATCCGAACCGGCGGACACATCGCCTCGCGCCTCCTCGGGGTCACGGAACGTGACTCCCCTACGAGACAGCATGGTTGACGTACAGTCACCGCAACAAGCGCTTCGGGCATATTCCAGCGCGAAGGAGTACGCGTAGTGCATACTGTGCGACGCACATTGCGGGGAGTCGAACAGAAGCGCGTGGAGGCTGCGGGAATCTCCCGGGCGGGACCGGCGTCACCACCCGGAACACAGGCCGGACGACCTTTCGGGACCGGCGTCGCCACAGGGGCGACACCCGGATCACCCGGCACACCCGGTTCCAGAACCTCTCGCACCCCACGGAGGGTACCCGAGGCCGCCGCCGACTCCGCCCCGTGACGAATCCCACTGCCGGGACGGACCCGGACCCGGACGCGAACGACTCCGCTGCGTGACTCCGCAGCGTGAGGTTCAGCGGCTCACCTGCCCCCTGCCCAGGTCAGCCACTCGCACATTCCTGCGGGCAAAGGCCTTCACGGAACCCGACCGGCATCAGCACAGATCCGCCGCGAGGTGCTCCTCGGCGGCGTCCGCCGCGAGCCACTGCCCGGCCCTCAGCCAGGCCCGTTTGAGGTGCAGATGGACGTCCGCCTCCCAGGTGAAGCCCATGCCGCCGTGCACCTGGAGGCAGTCGCGGGCGTTGCGGACCGCCGCGTCGTCGGCGAGCAGTTTGGCCCCCGCGATCTCGACCGGGTCCCCGGTCACGGCCGCCGCGTAGACGGCGCAGCGCGCCAGTTCGGCCCGGACCAGCATGTCGGCGCACAGGTGCTTGACCGCCTGGAAGGAGCCGATCGGCGCGCCGAACTGCTCGCGCGCGCCGGCGTGCCGGACGGCCAGGTCGGTGGTGCGGGCGGCGCTGCCGAGCTGTTCGGCGGCGGCGAGCAGGGCGCCCTCGTCCCGCAGCCGGGCCCCGTCGGGCAGCGGCTCGCCGAGGGGCCGCGCGCCGGGTGTCCGCGCGCCGGGCCCGGCGGTCGTCGCCCCGGCGCCGTCGGCCGGGCCGGCGATCCGCCACAGGGGGGTGAGCGGGTCGAGGGACCTGAACGGCTCGGCGAACTCCCGTACGAGATCACGCAGTTCCTCCCCGGTCAGGGCGCACGCCTGTTCCACCGGGCGTTCGGGTGCCTGTTGCGTCGGATGTTCGGGGGGCTGTTCCCGTTCGGCTCCGGGGCCCAGCAGCAGCAGCCCGTCCACGTCCCCGAGGTGTCCCACCGGCCGGCCCGGCTCCAGCGCGGCGACCACCGCCGTGCCCTCGGCCGCGCCCTTCACGGCCCCGGCGGCGAGGTGGGTGGCGATCAGCGGTCCGGGGAGCAGCACCCGCCCGGCCTCCTCGAAGAGGAGGACCGCCTCGGGCAGCCCGAGTCCGGCGCCGCCGTCCGCCTCCGGCAGCCGCAGCGCGAAGAACCCGGCCTCGCCGAGCTCCCGCCACAGCCCGCGGTCCACCCCCGCGCCGGCGTCGAGGGCGGCCCGCATCCGGTCCCGGCCGAAGCGCCCGGCGAGGATGTCCCGTATCCCGGCGCGCAGCGCCCGCTGGTCGTCCGAGAGCTGGAAGTCCATGTCGGCTCAGCGCCCCTTCGGCAGGCCGAGTATCCGCTCGGCGACGATGTTCCGCTGGATCTGCGAGGTGCCGGCGGCGATGGTGTACGAGAGCGAGGAGAGCCGGTCCAGGACCCATTCCCGGTCCAGGTCGGCGCCGTCCGCGCCGAGCACCTCGGCGGCCGCCTCGTAGAGCTCCTGGCGGGCGTGCGAGTAGCGCAGCTTGAAGACCGAGCCGCCGGCGCCGGGCACGCCGCCCGGGGCGCGGCCGGCCGCGCCCGCCTGCGCCTCGCTCACGTTCCACTGGGTGAGCCGCCACAGCGCCCGGAACTCGGCGTTCAGCCTGCCCAGCCGGCGGCGCAGCACCGGGTCGTCCCAGCGGCCGTTGGCCCGCGCCCCGGCGGCCAGGGCGTCCAGGGTGCGGCGGCAGGCGACGACCTCGCCGACGAACGCCGTGCCGCGCTCGAAGGAGAGCGTGACCATGGTGACCCGCCAGCCGTCGTTCTCCGCGCCGACCCGGTGGGAGACCGGCACCCGCACCTCGTCCAGGAACATCTCCGCGAACTCGGTGGACCCGGCGAGGGTGCGCAGCGGGCGGACGGTGACGCCGGGGCTGTCCATCGCCATGGCGAGCCAGGTGATGCCGCGGTGCCGGGGGGCCGCCGGATCGGTGCGCACCAGCAGTTCGCACCAGTCCGCGACCTCGGCGTGCGAGGTCCAGATCTTCTGCCCGCTGACCACGTAGTGGTCGCCGTCGCGCACCGCCCGGGTGCGCAGCGAGGCGAGGTCGGACCCGGCGTCGGGCTCGCTGAAGCCCTGGCACCAGATCTCGTCGCCGCGCAGCACGGGCGGCAGCCAGCGCGCCCGCTGTCCGGCGGTGCCCTCGGCGGCGACGGTCGGCCCGGCGTGCAGCAGTCCGACGAAGTTCGCGCCGACGTAGGGGGCGCCCGCCCGTTCCGTCTCCTCCAGGAAGATCAGGTGCTGGGTGGGGGTGGCGCCGCGCCCGCCCGCGTCGACGGGCCAGTGCAGGCCCGCGTAGCCGGCGTCGTACAGCATCCGCTGCCAGGCGGTGTCGTACGCGCGCCGACCCGGCCAGTCGGCGGGGTCGGGCTTCGGGGGCAGCGTGGGGAGCACGGCGGCCAGCCACGCGCGCAGCCGTGCCCGGAACTCCTCCTCGGCCTCGGTGTACGCGAGATCCATCGCGCGCCTACCCGGCCGTCCCCGGGCGGCGGTCCCGGTCGAGGTCGAGGCCGAGCATCCGGATGGCGTTGCCGCGCATCAGTTTGTAGACGGTCTCGTCGTCCAGTCCCTTGACGTGGTCGAGCGCGATCTCCTTGGTGTGCGGGAAGGTCGAGTCGACGTGCGGGTAGTCGGTCTCGAAGGTGGCGTTGTCCCGGCCGACGACGTCGAGCGAGGCGACTCCGTGCTTGTCGCGGAAGAAGCAGCAGAAGATCTGCCGGTAGTAGTAAGCGGACGGCGGCTCGGGGATCAGGTCGCGCACCCCGCCCCAGGCCCGGTGCTCCTCCCAGACGTCGTCGGCGCGCTCCAGGGCGTACGGGATCCAGCCCATCTGGCCCTCGCTGTAGGCGAGTCTCAGCCGGGGGAAGCGCACCAGGACCCCGCTGAACAGGAAGTCCATCATCGAGGCCATGGCGTTGTTGAAGGAGAGGCCGGCCTGGACGGCGGGCGGGGCGTCCGGGGAGGCGGCGGGCATCTGCGAGCTGGACCCGATGTGCATGTTGACGACCGTGCCGGTCTCCTGGCACGCGGCGAAGAACGGGTCCCAGTACCCGGTGTGGATCGACGGCAGCCCGAGGTGGGTGGGAATCTCGGAGAACGTGACCGCGCGCACCCCGCGCGCCGCGTTCCGGTGGATCTCCGCGACCGCCAGCTCGATGTCCCAGAGCGGGATGATGCAGAGCGGGATCAGGCGTCCGCCGCTGTCGCCGCACCACTCCTCGACCATCCAGTCGTTGTAGGCGCGGACGCAGGCGAGCGCGACCTCCTTGTCGTGCGCCTCGGCGAAGGTCTGCCCGCAGAAGCGCGGGAAGGTCGGGAAGCACAGGCTGGCCTCGACGTGGTTGAGGTCCATGTCCTTGAGGCGCTCGGCCGGGTCCCAGCAGCCGGGCCGCATCTCGGCGCGGGTGATGCCCTCCAGCGTCATGTCGTCGCGGTCGAAGCCGACGGCGGCGATGTTCCGCTTGTACGGGAACTTCAGGTCCTCGTAGATCCACCAGTCGGTGGGCGGCCCGTCCGGATCCATCGTGATGACGTACCTGCCGCCGGTGTACTCCAGCTCCCCGATGCCCGCGGTGAGCGGCTGCCCGCCGGTCCCGGCGAGCCCGTCCGCCCCGCACACCCCGCCGGTCCCGCAGGGGCCGCCGGAGGCGCCCGCCCTGCTGCTGCCGCACCGGGTCCTCAAGGCGCTGCTCGGCGCCTGGGCGCTGGCCGCGTGCTCGGCGGAGGAGACCGACGCCGTCGAGGCGCATCTGACCGAGTGCGCCGCCTGCGCGGACGAGGCGCTGCGGCTGCGCGACGCGGTCGGCCTGCTGCAGACCGACCGCAGTCTGGACCTGGATCCGGCGCTGCGCTCCCGGGTGATCGACACCTGTCTGAGCCGCCGCCCGGCCGCCATCCCGGTGCCGGACTGGGCCGCCCCGTACGACGCGGAGACCGCCCGGCTCGACGCGCTGCTGCACGACATCGGCGGCCCGGAGTGGCACGCCCCGGTGCGGCTGAAGTGGTTCGAGGGCGAGGAGCGGGTCCACCGCAGGACCACGGTCGCCGGTGTCGTCGGCCATCTCATGACCGTCGACGGGCTGGTCGGCACGGCCCTCGGCCTCGACGTGCCGCTCGGGGACGGCGTCGCCGAGCGCGCCGAGGACTGGCCGCTGTCGCCCACCGCCCGCACGGAGCGCTACTGGTCCGCGGCGCGGCTGCCGCCCACCCGCTCGGTCCACGAGCCGTGGCGCGCGCAGAGCCACACCCTCATCCGGACGGTGTCCTTCGCCGGCCGCCGGGTCTCCGAGCTGTCGGTCTCGTACGGCGACTTCGCGCTGCCGATGCACGACGCGCTGCTGGAGCGCGCCTTCGAGTGCTGGGTGCACGCCGGCGACATCGCGGACGCGGTGGACTACCCGTACGAGCCGCCGTCCGGCGTCCATCTGAACCGGATGGTCGACCTCGCGGTCCGGGTCCTGCCCGCCGCGCTCGCGGAGCGTCGCAGGACGGGACTGGCCGGGCCCGCCCGGCATCTGGTGACGACGGCCGGTGCGCCGGGCCGTTCGCTGCACCTGGAGATCGAGGGCTCGGGCGGCGGCGACTGGTACATCCCGCTGGACTCCCCCGCCGCGTGCGGATCGCCCGCGCACACGGTGGCGCAGGTCACGCTGGACGGCGTCGAGTTCTGCCAACTGGTCGCCGGGCGCGTGCCTCCGTCGGACGCGGCGGCCGGACAGCAGGGCGACCGCGAGGCGATCCACGACGTGCTGTCCGCCGCCGCGTCGCTGAGCCGCCTCTGAGCCGCCGCCGAGCCGCCGCCGAGATAAACCGCCCCGCGGCCCGGCACACGGCGGACCCGCACGCCCGCGCGGGGCGGGACCGTGCGGGGCCCGGCGCGGCGGTGCGGGGCGGTGCGCTACGCGGCTACGCGAAGACCACCGTGCGGCGGCCGTTGAGCAGGATGCGGCGTTCCGCGTGCCACTTCACCGCGCGCGCCAGCGCCTGGCACTCCACGTCGCGGCCGAGCGCGACCAGTTGGTCCGGGGTGACGCCGTGGCCCACCCGCTCGACCTCCTGCTCGATGATCGGCCCCTCGTCGAGGTCGGCCGTCACATAGTGCGCGGTGGCGCCGATCAGCTTCACGCCCCGGGCGTGCGCCTGGTGGTACGGCTTCGCGCCCTTGAAGCTCGGCAGGAAGGAGTGGTGGATGTTGATGATCCGGCCGCTCAGCCGCTTGCACAGGTCGTCCGAGAGGACCTGCATGTAGCGGGCGAGGACGACCAGCTCGACGTTCTCCTTCTCGACCAGGTCCAGGAGCTCCGCCTCCGCGGCGGGCTTGGTCTCCTTCGTCACCGGGATGTGGCGGAACGGGACGCCGTACGAGGCGACGAGCTCCGCGAAGTCCGTGTGGTTGGAGACGACGGCGGCGATCTCGACCGGCAGCGCCCCGATCCGGGAACGGAACAGCAGGTCGTTCAGGCAGTGGCCGAACCTGCTGACCATCAGCACGACCCGCATCCGCTCCGACGAGCGGTGGATCTGCCAGTCCATCCGGAAGGAGTCGCCGATCGCGGCGAAGCTGGCCCGCAGCTTCGCCACGCTCACCGGGGCGTCCGCCGAGAAGTGGACCCGCATGAAGAACAGACCCGTGTCAGGGTCCCCGAACTGCTGGCTGTCCTCGATGTTGCAGCCCGTCATGAAGAGATAGCTCGACACGGCGTGCACGATGCCCTGCTTGTCCGGGCAGGAGAGCGTGAGGACGTACTGCTCGGGACCGGTCTCGGCGGTTCCGGTGGGTTCGGCGGGTTGTGGCGCGGTCATCCCCGTAGGGTGCCACATCGAAACCGGATCAGGCCGATCCGGTCAGAATGCGGAGCACGTCCAGGGAGCGCGGCGGCGTGTCCGGGTCCTCGCCGTCGTTGACGGCGAGCAGCACATGGGCCTCCCGGGCGGCGGCCACGGCCTCCGCCCAGCCGGGGTGCTCCAGATACGCCGACACCGGGGCGTCCGCGCCGGTCTGGTGCAGGATCCGCAGCACCCGCAGCACGGCGGCGTCGACCAGGGCGGCCTCGTCGGCGTCGCGGAAGATCGTGCCGACGTACTTCTCGGCGGACCAGTTGTCGAGCCAGGTGTCCTCGACCAGGCGGTACACGGCGTCGGTGACGTCGCCGTACCCTTCCCGTCCGGCCACCCAGCACTCCTGGTGGAAGACGGGGTCGGAGAGCATGTGCAGCGCCGAGCGCACATTGCTGCGCCAGCGCCACCACGGCATGTCGTTCAGCGGCATGCCGCCCATGGTGGAGGAGCGACGGCCGCGGCGGGAAGTGTTCGGCGAACCTTGCTGCACAGCAGTCGATCGTACGTTCCCTTTTCGGCGCGGTGCGTCGGCCCCCGCAATTCACCGGGACGTCACCCCGCGTTGCACGGAGCACACAGCGGCGTTACCCCGGGGGCGGAAGTCTCCTTGCCCATGACCGGACGGCGACGCCCCACCTCCCCCCGCCCCCGCGGGCTCCTCATGAGCGCGGTGGCGGCCGGGGCGTTGCTGGTCACCGGCTGCGGGGCGCTCCCTGGGGGCCCGGGGGACTCCAGGGAGCCCCTCACCGTGGTGACCTGGGCGCCCGAGGGCACGACGGGCCCGGACGCGGCGAACATGTCCGGCATGACCGCCACGGCGCGCGCGTACGCCCGCTGGGCCAACGCGCACGGCGGGCTCGACGGGCACGAGCTGCGCGTCGTCACCTGCGACGAGCAGGACACCCCGACCGGCGCCGGCGACTGCGCCCGGCTGGCCGTCGAGAAGAAGGCCGTGGCGGTCGTCGGCTCGTACAGCCGGCACGGCTCGTCGTTCATGGCGCCGCTGGAGACCGCGGGCATCCCCTACATCGGCGGCTACGGCGCCTCCGACGAGGAGTTCAGCAGCTACGACTCCTACCCCGTCAACGGCGGCCAGGCGGCACTCCTCGCGGGCAACGCCCGCCAGCTGGCGCGCGGCTGCGAGCGGGTGTCCGTGGTGCGGCCCGACACCCTGGGCGGCGACGGCCAGGCGTGGCTGCTGAAGACCGGCCTGACCAGCGCCGGACGCCCGGCGCCCGCCGACATCCGGGCGGCGGAGTCCGCGACGTCGTACGACGAGGCCGCCGGGCGCGCGCTCGACGCGGCGGGCCGGAGCGGCGGCTGTGTGACGGCCGTGCTCGGGGACCGCACGGAGACCTTCTTCGACTCGTTCCGGCGGCTGGAGCCGTCGTACGGCGAGGTCAGGATCTCGTCCGTCCTCGGCAGCGTCGGCCAGCGGATGATCGACAGCACCGGCGGCCGGAGGAGCCCGTTCGAGGGGGCGTACGTCACCGGCTGGTACCCGGCACCGGGTGACGCCCGCTGGGCGCCGATGCGGTCGGCGATCCGCGAGCACGCCTTCGGCGACAACCGGATCGACCCGGACGACACCGGCGTCCAGACCACCTGGGTCGCCTACACCGTGCTGAGCGGGATCGTGAAGGGCATCGACGCCCCGCGGATCAACGCCGGGAAGGTCGCCGAAGCGCTCAACCGCGGCCCGGAGGTCGGCACCGGCGGGCTCACGCCGCCGCTGCGCTGGCACTTCTCGGACACGCTCGGCTCGTCCGCGTACCCGCGCGTCGTCAACAGCCAGGTGACGTTCCAGGTGGTCCGCGACGGACGGATCGTCGAGGACCGGAAGGGCTTCGTGGACGTCGCCGAGACCCTGTCGGACGCCAGCGCCAAGGGCTGAGCGCGCCCGGCCGCCGGGCGCGCCGAGGCCCCGGCGGAGGACGGCCCCGCCCGGAAGCGGCCGGCCGTCAGAGGCCGGCCGCCGTCAGAGGCCGGCCGCCGTCAGAGGTCGACCGCCTCGCGCCGGGTCAGGCCGTACTTCGACGCGATCTCGTTCCACAGCTCCGACGCCTGCTTCTTCGCCTTGCTCGCCTCGCCGCTGCTGACGTTCGCCTTCTGCGTCTCGGAGGTCGTGCGGGCGTGGCCGTGCTTGCAGACCTTCTTGCCCTGCTTCGCCTGCTCGGCCCACGCCGCGTAGTGGTCGTCCGCGGAGGCGGACGCCTGCCACGCCCTGGTAAGGGCGTCGGTCAGCCGCTCGTGGTCCGGCAGCTTGTCGACGCTGAGCCCGTCGAGCCGGGTCACCAGATCGCGGCGCTGCCGGGCGGCGTCCTTGAGGCTGGCGACGGCCTGGTCCAGGTCCCGGCAGTTCTTGGTCTTCTCGACCGCGTCGATCACCGCGGAACGGCTGTTGCCGCTGTCCGCCAGCAGCTTGTCCAACCCCTCGGCCTGGGTCTTCGCCGGGTCCACCGCCTCCTTCTCGGCGGGCTTCTCGGCCGGTGCGCCGGTGGCCGCCACCGGCTGCTTGTCGTCCTCGCCCTTGTCGCCGCCGCCGCTCATCAGCGCGCCCGCGCCCAGCCCCACGACTGCGCAGCCGGCCACGACCGCGCCGATGAGCTTGACATGGGGCCGCTTCCTGCGCTCCCCGCCCCGTCCCGGCCCCTCGCCGGCCGGCTGGTACCGGGGCTGCGGGGCCGGCGGGACCGGCGGCGCCTGATGCGGCTGGTGCGCCTGCGGGGCGGCCCGGTGCCGGGACTGGTCGAGCTGCGGCATCTGCTGGGTGGCCCCGGCCGTCCCGTCCTCGCGGAACAGGTTGTCGAACTCGGCCGGCGGCTGCCGGTCGCCGGGCGCGCCGGGCCGGATGCCGTACGGGGCGCCGCCCGGGACCGGCGGGATGTACTGGGTGGCGGCCGAGTCGCCGCCGTACGCGGGCTGCTGCTGCGGCACGCCGTGGTCGAGGAACTGGGTGGCCTCCGCGGGGCTCTCCGGCGGCAGTCCGCCCGGCGCCGGCCCCCCGGGCACCGGCGCGATGTACTGGGTGGCGTCCGCGTCGCCGCCCGCGCCGGGACCCGCCTCGGGCGGCAGCGGCTGCGCGTACGGCTGCGGCTGATGCGCCTGGGGGTGCGCCTGATGCGGCTGCGGCTGGGGCTGCGCGTACGGCTGCTGCGCATAGGGCTGCTGGTGCTGGGGCTGTGCCGGGGGCAGCGGCTGCCCGTACGACGCCCCCTGGGGCGGCTGCCCGTACGGCGGCTGCGCCGGAATGCCCGGCTGCGACGAGGGGTCCTGGTGCGCCGCCTGCGGCCCCCAGGGCTGCCCCCACGGCTGGCCGCCCGCCGGGGCGCCCTGGTCCGCGGGCCCCCCTGGTATCCAGGGCTCTCCGCCACCCGCGGGCAGCACGACACCTTCGTGCGCGGGCCGTACAGCAGGGAGCTGCCGCTCGTCACCCTGTCCGCTCTGCGTCACCGGGACTCCTACGTGTGAACCTACGGAATCGTCGGCTCACGCTATCGGGTGGTCACCGCGGTCCGCCAAGCGTGTCCGCCGGCTCACCACCCCTTCACAGGAGCGGGGGCACGCGGGACCGGCGCGAGCGGTCGGCGGGCCCGGCCGCGACCGGCCCCGCGCCCCCCGTCAGGCGGCCTGGAGTTCCAGCCGCGCCCCGAACTCCCGGACCGCCGCCTCCTCCCCGTAAGGGACCAGCCGCTGCTGCAGGTCGTCCAGATACTCCGTGCCCCGGCTGGAACGCACCGCGGACAGCAGTTCCATCGCCCGGGTGCCGGTGTGGCAGGCCTGTTCCACCTCGCGCAACTGCACCTGGGCGGTGGCCAGGAGCACCAGACCGATGCCCCGGCGGCGGGCCCGGGACTCCGGATGGCCGTCCAGCGCCTCCTTCGCCCGTCGCGCGGCGGCCTCCGCCTGGCCGAGGTCGCGGTGGCAGTGCGCCAACTCGTCGGCGAGATAGGCGTGGTCGAAGTGGACGATCCAGTCGGGGTCGTCCCCGCTGTCCGGGTCGACCAGTTCCATGGCCGCCAACGCCCGCCCCGCCGCGCCTTGGCAGGTGCGGGCGTCGCCGAGCAGGGCGTGGCCGCGCGCCTCCGCCGCGTGGAACATCGCCTGCGCGCGCGGGGTGACGCGCCCCCGCGCCCCCTCCTGCGCTGCCCGGGCCAACTGGGCGATCTCGCGCGGGTTTCCGAGCTGTGCGGCGAGATGGCTCATCGACGCGGCCAGGACGTAACCGCCGTACGCCCGGTCGCCCGCCGCCTGGGCCAGCCGCAGCGCCTGGATGTAGTAGCGCTGGGCCAGCCCCGGCTGGCCCGTGTCGACGGCCATGTACCCGCCGAGTTCGGTGAGCCGGGCGACGGCGGCGAAGAGCTGCCGCCCGACCGACTCCCGGTACGCGCCCGAAAGCAGCCCGGACACCACGCTGTTCAGGTAGTGCACGAGGACCGGCCGCACGTGTCCGCTGCCGAACCGGTGGTCGAGGTCGACCAGCGCGGACGTCATCGCGCGGACCGCCGCCACGTCCGACATCCCGACCCGGGACCCGGCGGACCGCGCCACCTGCGGGTCGGCGCCGGTGATCAGCCAGTCGCGGCTGGGCTCGACCAGGGCCGACGAGGCGACCGCCGAACCGGACAGGAAGTCACGGCGGCCGACGTCGCTCCGCCACAGCTCGCAGACCTGCTCGATCGCGCCGATGACGGTCGGGGCGAACTGCAGGCCGACGCCGGACGCGAGGTTCTTGCCGTTGGCCATGCCGATCTCGTCGATCGTGACCGTACGGCCGAGCTTGCGGCCGAGCGCCTCGGCGATGATGCCGGGCGCCCTGCCGCGGGGTTGCTGCCCGCGCAGCCACCGGGCCACGGAGGTCTTGTCGTACCGCAGGTCGAGCCCGCGCTCCGCGCCGACCATGTTGACGCGGCGGGCGAGGCCGGCGTTGGAACATCCGGCTTCCTGAATGAGCGCCTGGAGCCGTTCGTTCGGCTGGCGGGCGACGAGAGGCCTGGCTGCCATGTTTCCCCCAGAGGCCGCAGTGATCGATGAGCGGATCACTGCCCGGCGATTGCACGGAAAATGCACACATCCATCGTGATCGTCACGTCCGTCGTGTTCCTTCCCATTCCTGTCGGCATATGACAGAGGCCGACCGTTCCGGTGCCGCCGCGAGCGACCGTTCCGGCGGCCCCGCCGACGAGCGGCGAGCGACCGCACCGGCCGTGCGGCGCACGGGCGTTCGACATCCGCCGGGCCGGCCGCCGCGGCACCGCCCGTACATGGCTACCCGACCGGCCGGAGGCCGTCCCGTACGCGCCCCCGCCCATGCATCCATGCGCCCTGCGGCCGGATTCGTACGCCGTGGCCGCACCCGTACGCCCGTGACCCGGAAGAGTGGACCGGCGACCGCGTCCGGGGACCGATCGGCGCCCTCCTCGCCGCCCGGCCGACGTCCGGACGCCGGCGGGCGCGGAGGCGGTCGTCGGCCCGTTCGCCCCTGCCCGCGCGCGCAGCGGCCGGCGCCCGGGGCCGCCTTTCGTAAGCTGTCCCCACAAACGGGGTCAACGAAAGGCAAAAACATGCAGGACCGGACCGAGAACGACAGAGACGTCCGGCCAGGGGGGTCGGCAACGACGGGCGGGGAGCCCACGGCGCCGCCCGCCGTTCGCGTTCAGGGGCTGTGGAAGCGGTTCGGGGAGCAGACCGCCGTCGCCGGGGTCGACCTGGAGCTGCCCGCGGGCAAGTTCATCGGCCTGGTGGGACCGAACGGCGCGGGCAAGACCACCACGCTCTCCATGATCACCGGGCTGCTCCGCCCCGACGAGGGGCGCATAGAGATCGGCGGCCACGACGTGTGGCGCGACCCGGTCCAGGTGAAGTCCCGGATCGGCGTGCTGCCGGAGGGGCTGCGTCTCTTCGAGCGTCTCTCGGGGCGCGAACTCCTCGCGTACACGGGGCGGCTGCGCGGGCTGCCGGGGGACGAGGTCGACAAGCGGGCCACCCAGCTGCTGGACGTGCTCGGGCTGGCGGGCTCCCAGCACAAGCTGGTCGTCGACTACTCGACCGGCATGCGGAAGAAGATCGGCCTGGCCGCCGCCCTGCTGCACAACCCCGAGGTGCTCTTCCTGGACGAGCCGTTCGAGGGCGTCGACCCGGTGTCGGCGCAGACCATCCGCGAAGTCCTGGTGCGGTACACCCACTCGGGCGCGACCGTCGTCTTCTCCAGCCATGTGATGGAGCTGGTGGAGTCCCTCTGCGACTGGGTCGCCGTCATGGCGGCCGGGCGGATCAGGGCCCAGGGTCCCCTCGCGGAGGTGCGCGGCGACGCGCCCTCGCTGCAGAACGCCTTCCTCGAACTGGTCGGCGCGGGCTCGCAGACCGCCGGTGAGTCCCTGGACTGGCTGGGCGGCGACCGATGAGCGTGCTCGACGCCCCCGCGGGCGCCGCCCCCGCCCGCCCCGCGACCGGGCGCACCGCGCTCGTCCCCGTCTTCGTCCGGCTCAAGCTGGCCCTGCTGCGCAACGGGCTGCGCCAGTCGGCGGGCCGGCGCGCCGCGTACATCACCTCCATCGTCTTCGCCGCGCTGTTCGGCGCGAGCCAGGTGCTGGGGCTGATCCTGCTGCGCGGGAACGCCCATGTCGCGTCGGTGGTCGTGCTGATGGCCGTGGTGCTGGCGGTCGCCTGGGCGGTGATGCCGCTGTTCTTCGCCGCCGGCGACGAGACGCTCGACCCGAGCCGGCTGGTGATGCTGCCGCTGCGGCCGCGCCCGTTGATCACGGCGCTGCTGGTGGCGTCGCTGGTCGGGATCGGCCCGCTGTTCACCCTGTGTCTGGCGGTGGGCTCGGTGATCGCGGTGGCGCACGGGGCGGCCGGTGCGGCGTTCGCGGTGATCGCCGCGCCGCTCACGCTGCTGCTGTGCGTGACCCTGGCCCGGGCCGTGGCCACGGCCAACACCCGGCTGCTGACCTCGCGCAAGGGCCGCGACCTGGCGGTGCTCAGCGGCCTGGTGATCGCGGTGGGCTTCCAGTTCGTCAACTTCGGCATGCAGCGGCTGGGCGAGGCGGGCGGCCTGTCCGCGCTGACCCCGGCGGCGGACGTGGTGCGCTGGGTGCCGCCCGCCTCGGCGATCGGTTCCGTGGACGCGGCGTCCCGGGGGCACTACGGGGAGGCGGCCGCGCAACTGCTGCTGTCCCTGGCCGCGCTGGCGCTGCTGCTGTGGCTGTGGCAGCGGAGCCTGGCGAAGCTGATGACGGCCCCGGACGGCTCCACCCTGGCCGCCGCCGCGCCGACCCGTGAGAAGGCCGGCCGGAACGGCTCGGGCCTCGCCGCGCTGCTGCCCGCCGGGCGCACCGGCACGGTGATGGAGCGCAGCCTGCGGTACATCGCCCGCGACCCGAAGACCAAGGCGTCCTGGGTCACCGCGCTGGCGGTCGGGCTGATCGTGCCGGTGGTCAACGCGATGCAGGGCCACGGTTCGGTCTACTTCGCCTGCCTGGCCGCCGGGATGCTCGGCGTCCAGATGTACAACCAGTTCGGTCAGGACACCTCCGCGTTCTGGATGGTGGCGCTGACGATCTCCACCGCCCGGGACGCGTACGTCGAACTGCGCGCGCGGGCGCTGGCGCTGCTGCTGGTCACCCTGCCGTACACGGCCGTGGTGACGGTGGTCACGGCCGCGATGGTCGGCGACTGGGTGGCGCTGCCGGGGGCGCTGGGGCTGTCCTTCGCCCTGCTGGGCGGGATGCTGGCGACGGGCGCGGTGGCCTCGGCGCTGTTCCCGTACTCGATCCCGCAGGACGGCGCGTTCAAGAACGTCGCCCCGGGACAGGCCGGGCTGGCCTGGATCTCGATCTTCGGCGGCATGCTCTCGGCGGGGGTGCTCAGCGCCCCCGTGATCGCGACGACCGTCTGGCTGAGCGTCACGGACCGGCACGAGTGGCTGTGGCCGCTGCTGCCCGGGGGCCTGGTGTACGGCGCGCTGCTGGTCTGGGCGGGCCTGCGGATCGCCGCCCCGCGCGCCGCGAACCGACTGCCGGAGATCCTGACGGCGGTCAGCAAGGGCTGAGGCGGCAGGCGCGGCGGGCGGCTGTGATCCGCCCGCCGCGCCCGTCGTCCGGCGGGCGGCCGGGTCCCGTTCGGGCCCCGCGGGCCCGCTCGGCCGGGCCGCGACCGGTCCGGGACCGCCCCGGGCCGGCCCCGGGCCCGCCGCCGGCCGCCCGCCGGGAACCGCTCACGGGGCGGCGGTCCCGGGCTCGTGGCCGTCGACGAGGGGACCTTCGGCGTGGCACTCCAGGAACGGCTGGACGGCCGCGCGCCAGCCCTCCGGCTGGTCGTAGTGGACGAGGTGACCGGCGTCGGCCACCTCCGCGTACTGCCCGCGCGGAAGCACCCGGACCATCTCCTGGGCCTCCGCCCGGCCGAGCTCCCCGTCGAGGCCCCGGAGCACCAGCGTGGGGCACCGGACCTGGGCCAGCTCCTCCCAGTGCGCGTCGAACACCCAGGTGGCGCGGGACCGGAGCATCTGGCGGCGGGAGAAGACCGGGCGCCAGCCGTCGGCGCGTTCGGCCATCACCTCCGCGAAGAAGTCGCCCCGGGCCGGATTGGGCCGCTCCACCCGGGGATCGTCCTCGCCGAACCACTTCCGCACGTCGGAGAGCGTCGCGAACGGCACCGGCCAGGACGCGAACCACTCCTCCCACTCCCGCTGCGAGGCGGCGCCCGGCGCGGAGGCCCGCATGTCGCAGACGACCAGGGCCCGCACCAGATCGGGGCGCTTCGCGGCGAGCTGCCAGGCGGTGAGCGCCCCCATGGCGTGGCCGACCAGGGTGACGGGGGCGAGCCCGAGCTGTTCGATCGCGGACTCGACGTCGGTCACATAGGCATCCCGGGTGTACGGACCCTCGGCCGGCTTCTCGCTCCGGCCGTGCCCGCGCTGGTCGAGGCCGACGGCCCGGAACCGCTCGGCGAGCCAGCGGCCGGTCGCGGCCCAGTGCGAGGCCCGGCCCATCAGGCCGTGGAGCAGTAGGACGCCGGGGGCCCGCTCGCCCTCCGCGCACCCCTTGGGCGGGTCGGAGAACTCCCAGGCCGCGAGGCGTACGCCGTCGGCCCCGGTCACATCGATGCGCCGCGCCATAGGTTCTGGCACCCCCTTCTGGTCCTCGGATCACCGCTTGATCACGCTCGATCACCGCGTGGCCGCACCACGCCAGACTATCGAACTCTTATTCGAAAACCGGGTTCCGCCGTCCGACACCCCTCGTTCGAGTGACCGGTCCGGAGGGTTGGCGGCGGCGACGGAGGGGAGATCTTCCCCGGGAGGCGGGCCGCTCGGGGATGAGGGCCCGCGGGGAGCGACCCTGAGAGCTCGGGGCTCCGGGTCGAAGCAGGGGGAGGACAGGCCCCGGCGTCGGGAGGCGCCGGGGCCCTCTGCCGTCCGGACACCCCCGCCGCCATGACGGCCCCCGCCGTCCGGGGCCCGCGCCGGGCCGCCGCACGGGGCGCGCGGGCCGGGCGGGCGGGGACGTGCGGACGGGACGGACGTGCCAGTTCGACGGGCGCATGCGCCTGCTCCCTCCCCGGCCGCGCGGCCGAGTGCCGACGCTCTCCGGCATGCCTGGAGCCACAGCCTGGCACGGGACCCGTCCGAGCGCTGCGGTCCGGACGGAAAAACCAGAAGCGGACTCCCCGTTCCGGAGCCCGCCGCCGTGCGGCGCGCGGCCGCCGGCCGGCCGGACGGGGCCCAGGACGGGCGGGGACGCGGTGGAACGGGGCGGGAGCACGACCGGACAGTCGTACAAACGAGCGGGGGAGCAAACGAGCGGGGCGGGTGTGACCGGGACGTTCCCCGGTCACACCCGCCCCATCGGCTCGGCGTCGGCCCGGCCGGTCAGCGCTTGCCCACGAACACGTGCGAGGCGATGTCCGCGTCCAGCTCGGCCGCCTCGCCGCTGCTGCCGACGAGCACCCCGCCCGGCGACTGGGTCACGCTGACCACGGAACCGGGCTGCACGCCCGCCCGCCGCAGCGTGTACATCAGCTGGGCGTCCGTCTGGATCGGCTCGCCGATCCGGCGCACGACCACCGTCTTGCCGTCGGTCCCCGGGTCGAGCTCGGACAGGCTCACCATGCCCTCGTCGAGGAACGGGTCGGCCTCGGCCTTCTCGCCCAGCTCCTCCAGTCCCGGGATCGGGTTCCCGTACGGGGACTCCGTGGGGTGGCGCAGCAGCTCCAGCACCCGCCGCTCCACCGCCTCGCTCATCACGTGCTCCCAGCGGCACGCCTCGGCGTGGACCTGCTCCCACTCCAGGCCGATGACGTCGACCAGGAGGCATTCGGCGAGGCGGTGCTTGCGCATGACCCGGGTGGCGAGGCGGCGTCCCTCGCCGGTCAGCTCCAGATGGCGGTCGCCCGCCACCTGCACCAGGCCGTCGCGCTCCATCCGCGCCACCGTCTGGCTGACGGTCGGACCGCTCTGGTCCAGCCGCTCCGCGATCCGGGCGCGCATGGGGACCACGCCTTCCTCCTCGAGTTCGAGGATGGTGCGGAGATACATCTCCGTGGTGTCGATCAGTCCGGACATTCGTGCCCCTCGGTGCTGTGACAGGAAAACGTCGTGCGCTAGGCCCTGCACCAATTCTGACGCATACCGCTGACAACCGTGCCGAGCCGCCCGGCACACCGGACGGCGGGGCCCCGGGGCGCTATTGACAGGCCACTGGTCCAGACCGCACGGTGATCGCGTCCGCGCACCACTCCTCGCGGGCGTCCCACGGACCCCGTGGGCCTCATGGACACGTCTCCCCCGGTGGAAAGGGCCTCCTCGATGAGCGACAGCAAGCTGGCCGGTCAGTTCTTCGACGCAGCGATCGGCCTGCTGGAGCGCGTACGCGACGAGGAGTCGGGGAACATCGCGGCGGCGGGCGCCGCGATCGCCGACACCGTCGCCGCGGGCGGCCGGCTCTTCGCGTTCGGCGCCGGGCACTCCTCGCTGCCCGCCCAGGACGTCGTCTACCGGGCGGGCGGGCTGGCCCTGATGAACCTGCTGGCGGTGCCGGGGACGGTCGGCGTCGACGTCATGCCGGCGACGCTGGGCTCGGCGCTGGAGCGGGTCGACGGGCTGGCGGGCGCGGTGCTCGACTCCAGCCCCGCCCGGGCCGGCGACCTGCTCGTGATCATCTCGCTCTCGGGCCGCAACGCGCTCCCGGTGGAGATGGCGATGAACGCGCGGGCCCTCGGCCTGAAGGTCGTCGGCGTCACCTCGGTGGCATACGCGGAGGGCACCCGGTCCCGGCACGCCTCGGGCGGCTTCCTGCGGGACCACTGCGACATCGTGCTCGACAGCAAGATCGCCATCGGGGACGCGGAGCTGACCGCCGAGGGCATCGAGGCGCCGTTCGCCCCCGCCTCGACCGTGGTCACCAGCGCGGTGATGCAGGCCATGATGGCCGCCGCGGCGGAACGGCTCGTGGCGCGCGGCGTCGAGCCGCCGCTGCTGCGTTCCGGCAACGTCGACGGCGGACACGAGTGGAACGGGCGCGTGATGACGGAGTACCGCGACCGGATCTTCTACCGCCAGGGCTGACCGCCACCGCGGAAATAAATGGGTTGAGTCCCGTTCCCCGGGTTCCTAGGCTGCAGGCACACGTGAAAGGAGGTGTTCCGAAAAGTGATTTCTTCTCGGACTCGTGAGGTGGCTGCGGGCTGACGCCCGTTGCCGCATTCTTCGCAGTGCAGGCCGGTCATCGGCCAATACCAAGCAGTCACCGACCCGCAGGCTCGCCGGTAAGTCCGGCCGGCTCCTCCGTGAGGAGGGACCAGAGCCTGCGGGTTTCCGCGTGCTACGGGCACAGGCGCTCGACGCGCCAGCCCTCGCCCTCGCGCACGTACCGCAGCCGGTCGTGCAGCCGGTTCTCGTGCCCCTGCCAGAACTCGATCGTGTCGGGGACGACGCGGAAGCCGCCCCAGTGCGGGGGCGCGGGGACGTGCTCGCCCTCCGGGTAACGGGCGGCGAGTTCCTCGTAGCGGTGGAGCAGTTCCGTGCGGGTGCCGATCACGCTGGACTGGGCGCTGGCCCAGGCTCCGAGCTGGGAGCCGTGCGGGCGGGTGCGGAAGTACGCCACGGTCTCCTCCCGCCCGACGCGGCTCGCGGTGCCGGTGACGACGACCTGGCGGGCCATGGGGTGCCACGGGAAGAGCAGCGAGACGTACGGGTTGGCGGCCAGTTCGCGGCCCTTGCGGGAGTCGTAGTTGGTGAAGAAGACGAAGCCGCGCTCGTCGTACTTCTTCAGCAGCACCGTGCGCGAGGACGGCCGGCCGTCGCGGGTGGCGGTGGAGACCACCATGGCGTTGGGCTCGTACAGCAGCCCGCCGACGGCGACCTGCCGGAACCAGTGGGCGAACTGCTGCATCGGCTCGGCGGCCAGCGAGTCCTCGGTGAAGGGCTCCGAACGGTACTGCTCGCGCATCGCGGCCGGATCGGTGATGGAATCGGAAGGGGAATCTGCGGTGGGCACGGGGTCATCCTGCCCCAGCGCCCCGCTCCGTCCGGCAAGGAGGGGTCTTGGTCCGTCTTCGGCCGATCGGGAAGCTGTGCCGGACGTCACGCTTCCCCGGAGTCGTGGGAACCCTCCAATATCCTGGGGCAGGCCGCTGTGGCCTCCGTACAGCCGTCGACCGAGGGAGCCGCCATGTCCGACTTCGTACCGGGTCTAGAGGGAGTCGTCGCCTTCGAGACGGAGATCGCCGAGCCGGACAAGGCGGGCGGCTCGCTGCGCTATCGCGGGGTCGACATCGAGGATCTGGTCGGCCATGTGTCGTTCGGGAACGTCTGGGGGCTGCTCGTCGACGGGGCGTTCAGCCCGGGGCTGCCGCCCGCCGAGCCGTTCCCGATCCCGGTGCACTCCGGTGACGTCCGGGTCGACGTGCAGGCCGCCCTGGCGATGCTGGCCCCGGTCTGGGGGCTGCGGCCGCTGCTCGACATCGACGAGGCGACGGCGCGGGACGACCTGGCGCGGGCCGCGGTGATGGCGCTGTCGTACGTCGCCCAGTCGGCGCGCGGGCCGGGGCGGCCGATGGTCCCGCAGCGCGAGATCGACAAGGCCGCCTCGGTGGTCGAACGGTTCATGATCCGCTGGCGCGGCGAGCCGGACCCCCGGCACGTGAAGGCCGTCGACGCGTACTGGACGTCGGCCGCCGAGCACGGCATGAACGCCTCCACGTTCACCGCCCGGGTCATCGCCTCGACCGGCGCCGACGTGGCCGCCGCGCTGTCGGGCGCGGTGGGCGCGATGTCGGGGCCGCTGCACGGCGGCGCCCCGTCCCGGGTCCTCGGCATGATCGAGGAGATCGAGCGGACCGGGGACGCCACCGCGTATGTGAAGGGGGCCCTGGACCGGGGCGAGCGGCTGATGGGCTTCGGCCACCGGGTCTACCGGGCGGAGGACCCGAGGGCGCGCGTCCTGCGGCGCACCGCCGAGGAGCTGGGCGCGCCGCGCTTCGAGGTGGCGCGGGCGTTGGAGAAGGCCGCGCTGGAGGAGCTGCACGCGCGGCGCCCGGACCGGGTGCTGGCGACGAACGTGGAGTTCTGGGCGGCGATCGTGCTGGACTTCGCGGAGGTCCCGGCGCACATGTTCACCTCGATGTTCACCTGCGCCCGCACGGCGGGCTGGTCGGCGCACATCCTGGAGCAGAAGCGGACGGGCCGGCTGGTGCGGCCCACGGCCCGGTACGTCGGGCCCGGGCCGCGCGACCCCCGGTCGATCGAGGGGTACGAGCAGCTCGCGGACCTGGGGAACTGAGCGCCGGGGCGAGGCCGGACGCGGGGCCCGGAGGCGGGGCGGCCTCCTGCCCCGGGCTTCCGGGGCTGGAGCCGGCTCCAGCCCCGTCCCGGCCCGGCGTCGGCCCGCCCTGTTCCGGCCCGCCCTGTCCCGCCCCACCCCGCCCCGTCTCGTCCCGTCCCGGCGCCCGGTCTGTCAGCCCTGGCGGACCCGGCCGGTCCGCTTCGCGCAGGTCCGGTCCGTCGCGGGCAGCTCGCCGGTGGCCAGGTAGCGGTTGACCTGGTCGTCGACGCAGGCGTTGCCGTACTCGCCGTAGAGCGCGTGCCGGTTGGCGCCCTCAAGGGTGACCAGCTTGGAACTCGGCAGCTGGCCGTGGAGCTTGAGGGTGCTGCGGTAGGTGGTGCGCGGGTCGCCGGTGGCGGCCACGATCAGGGCCGGGGCGTCGTGACGTACCCGGGTGGGCTCCTCGCGGGGCCGGTCCCAGAAGGCGCACGGCAGGATGCTCTCGGTCATGGGCCCGAACAGCGGGTGGGCGGCGCGGGCGGCCTCGATGTCCCGCCAGTAGCTCTCGGGGTCGCGGGGCACGGCCCGGTCCCCGCAGAGGATCGCGGCCTGCACGCTGCCGGTCTGCGAGCCGTCGCCGGTCAGTACGTACCGCAGCATCTCGGCGAACCCCGGTGACAGCCGGGTGGAGTTCCCCTTCGCCGCCTCGGACAGCACGGAGACCACCTCGCCGAGGTCCGACCGCGTGGCGTCGGTGTCGTCCGAGAGCGTCGTGAAGAGGAGCAGCGGTATGTGGGAGTCGTCGAGCCGGAACGTTTCGCTCCCGGTGCCGACGGTCAGCGGGTGGCGGGCGGCCGCCTCCGCCACGCGGTCGACGAGGGCGAGGACCTGGGCGCGGGTGCGGCCGAAGTGGTAGGCGTCGTCGCGGGCGGCGGCCCAGTCGGCCCAGTCCGCGAGCGCCTGCTCGTTCTCGCCCAGCGCGTCCCGCATCAGCCGGGGGCCGTAGTCGTCCGGGGCGATCGCCCCGTCGAGCACCATCCGGTCGTGGCGTCCGGGGAACATCTGGCTGTAGACGGTGCCCAGATAGGTGCCGTACGAGTAGCCGAGGTAGGAGATCTTCCGCTCGCCGAGCGCGCCCCGGATGACGTCCATGTCGCGGGCCGTGTTGCGGGTGGTGACGTACGGCAGCACGGAGGCGTTGGTGGCCCGGCACTTGTCGGCGAGGTCCTTCTGGAAGGCGACCTGGCGGTCGAAGCCCGCCCGGTCGGGACCGGCCGAGCGGAAGAACATGCCGGTGGGCCAGGAGCAGTCCAGCGGGGTGCTGCGGCCGACGAAGCGCGGGTCGAAGCCGACGATGTCGTAGCGCGCGCCGACGCCCTTCATCGCCTCGCGGATCTGCGGCGGGGACTCGACCGCGGTGCCGCCGGGGCCGCCGTTGTTGAGCAGGATCGCGCCGATGCGGTGGCGGGTGTCGGTGGCCTTCAGCCGGGACATGGCGACGGTGATCGTGCGGCCGCCGGGGTCGGCGTAGTCGAGCGGCACGGTCACGTCCGCGCACTGGACGCCGGCCTTGTCCAGCTCCTGGCCCATCGTGTCGTCGGGGCCGGTGGCACAGCTGCCCCAGGCGAGGTGCTGCCGGTAGTAACGGTCGAGCCCCTTGCCGTCGTTCTTGCCGACGCCGTGGCCCGTCGTGGACGCCGGGCGGTCGCGGTCCGGCGCGGCGGCCGAGGCCGTGGCGGGGGACACGGCGACGCAGGCGGCGAGGGCGAGGCCGACGGCCGAGGCGCGGCGCACCGCCCCGGCCGGGCGGGGCGCGGCCCCTGCCGGACGGGGCACGCGGCGGGTCGAGGTGGTCACGCGGTCTCCTTGAGCTGGTGGGTGCGGTCGGTGTGACTCATGTGGTTGGTAGGGCTGGTGTGGTCGGTAGGGCTGGTGTGGTCGGTACGACGGATGTGGTCTGTGCGGCCTGTGTGACCGGAGCGGCCCACGGAACTCGTACGCCCCGTACGGTCCGTACGGTCCGTACGATCCGCACGACTCGTACGGGTGGTGGGGCCGGCCGGGCAGAGGGCGGTGTCCACGGCGGCGAGGTAGTCCTCCTCGGCCCGGTCGGTGTCGGGCACCTTGGTGAGGGCGAGCGCGACGCCTCGGCCGTCGGGGCCGATCGCGCCCAGCGCGCGGTGCCCGCCCGGCACCGTTCCGCCGTGCCCCCACCACAGGCCGCCGCACTCCAGCGGGGAGGCGATCAGGCCGAGCCCGTACCGGGCGCCGGGCCAGAGCCGTTCCGGGTCGGCGGGGACGGTGCGCCTCATCTCGGCGAGCCCGTGCGCGGACACGAGCCGTCCACCGAACAGTCCCTGGAGGAACCGGTTCACATCGGCGGGCGTCGAGACCAGCGCCCCGCCCGCGCCGCCGACGCTCATGTTCCACTCGGTGCCGTCGACCCACGTGGGTACGGCCCCGGCCCGTTCGGGGGCGGGGAAATAACTGCGCGAGTGCGGGCCCCGGATGCGGGTGCGGTCACCGGGCCAGTAGGTGTCGCGCAGGCCGAGCGGCTCGATGATCCGGCGGGTCACCTCCGCCTCGACACCGTGCCCGGTGACCTTCTCGACGAGGAGCCCGGCGATGACGTAGTTGGTGGTCGAGTAGTGCCACCCGGCGCCGGGGCGGGGCAGGGCGAGCGCCATCGCGACCAGTTCCCGGGGCTCGAAGCGGCGGAAGCGCCACTCCTCGACGGGGCGCGCGGCGATCGCGTCCATGTGGTCGGGGAGGCCGCTGGTGTGCTGGAGCAGTTGCCGCACGGTGATGGCGCGGCCGTCGTATCCGTGGCCCCGGATCAGCCCGGGCAGGTATCGCTCGACCGGCTCGCCCAGCCCGATCCGGCCCTCGTCCGCCAGCTGCATGACGACGGCGGCGGTGAAGGTCTTGGTGGCGCTGCCGATCCGCAGCCGGTCCGTGGCGCGCATCGGCCGCCCGGTGCCGAGATCCGCCACGCCCCGGGCGACGGTCTGCCGGCCGCAGTCCGGGCCGACGGTCTCGGCCGCCGCGCCCGGGATGCCGTCCCGGTGGACGAGGGTGTCCAGCCGGCGGGCGAGCGCCTCGCGGGCCGCGTCACAGCCGACGGCCGCGGCCGTACGGTCCGCTCCGGCGGTCGCGGGCCCCACGTTGGTTCCGGACGCTCCGGCGGTCCGGTGTGCCGCTGCGGCCCCGTTCCCCGTGGTCGCCGCCGCCACCGTCGGTACGGCGGTCGCCAGCAGGACCGAGGCCGTGGCCGTAACCGTGGCCAGCGCTGTCGCCCGACGCCCCGCCCGGCCGCGCGCCCGCGCACCGGGCTCGTCCGCTCTGCTCCGCCCGGGCCGGTCCGCTCTGCTCCGCCCGGGCCCGTCCGCTCTGCTCCGCCCGGGCCCGTCCGCTCTGCTCCGCCCGGGCCCGTACGCCCCATCCTGCCCGGGTCTCGGTCCGAGAATCAGTCCGTTTCTCACACGCCCCGACGCTAGAGAAGCACGGACCGGTGCTCACTACGGCTGCCACCCCAACCGCCTTGGTGCCAGCCCCACTTGCCGAGGCGGCCGGAGTGCGGGTCGGGGACGCCCCGGTCCCGCCGCCCCCGGCTCAGCCCAGCGCCTCGTCCAGCAGGACCGCCCACTGCGCCACGACCCTGCGCCGGCGGGCGGTGTCGTCGGTCAGGACGTTGGCCAGGCCCAGGCCGCGTGCCATGTCGAGGAAGCCCTGGACGGTCTCACGCACACCGGGCCCGGTCTCGTCGGCGGCCAGGAGCTCGACGGCGATGCGGTGGGTCTCGCGGCCGACGCGGGCTTCGAGCTCGGTGACGCGGGGCCGGAGCTGCTCCTCGTTGGAGGCGGCGACCCAGAGCTGGAGCGCGGCCCGGAACAACGGGCCCGTGTACAGGTCGACGAGGGCGGCGACGACCTCCGTACGGCCCTGTACGGGCAGGGCGCGCAGCGCGGCCGAGCGTTCCTCCGCGACGTACTCGACGGCGGCGGTGAACAGGTCCTCCCGGGTGGGGAAATGGTGCTGGGCGGCACCGCGCGAGACCCCGGCGCGTTCGGCGACGACCGAGACCGTGGAGCCCGCCCAGCCGTGCTCGGCGAGGCAGGCGACCGCGGCTTCCAGGAGCCGCCTGCGGGTGGCGCGGCTGCGGTCCTGCTTGGGCGTCCTGTCGGTGGGGGGCGTCACAACACCCATGCGGGGTCCCGTCGTTCGAGGAAGGCCGTCATCCCCTCTCGCGCCTCGGCGGAGGCGAAGAGTTCCGCCGAGCGGGCGATGAGGTCTTCGGCGTACCGGTCGAAATTCTCCAGCACAGTAGCCGTGACCAGCTCCTTCGACGCGGCCAGCCCCTGCGGGGAGGCCCTGCGCAGCCCGTCGAGCACGGGCGCGAGCGCCTGGTCGACGTCGTCCTCGGTCGCGAGCGTGACGAGCCCGACACGGGCGGCCTCGGCGGCGTCGAAGCGTTCGCCGGTGAGGTAGTAGCGGGCGGCGGCGCGCGGTTCGGTACGGGGCAGCAGCGGCAGCGAGATCACGGCGGGGGCCAGCCCGAGCCGGGACTCGGTGAGGGCGAACGAGGCGCCGGGCCCGGCGACGGAGATGTCGCAGGCGCTCAACAGCCCCAGCCCGCCCGCCCGGACGTGCCCGGTGACGCGGGCGACGACGGGCTTGGGCAGCGCGACGATCCCCCGCATCAGGGCGACGAACGCCGCCGGGTCGGGCGGCGCGGCCAGGTCGGCGCCGGCGCAGAACGTGTTGCCGGTGTGGGTGAGCACCACGGCCCGCACGGCGTCGTCGGCGGCGCACGCCGCCAGCGCGCCGGACAGCTCCCCGACCAGCGCGGCGGAGAGCGCGTTGCGGTTGCCCGGCGAGTCGAGCGTGAGGGTGGTGACGCCCCGGTCGTGGACGGGGGCGGCGAGCGGCGTCATACGGTTCGTCTCCTTGTCCCGAAGGCCGATTGTCCCGGGGCGCCGGTTGCCCTGGGCCGGTCGCCCGGGAACGGCTCCGGCCGGGGCCCCGCCGAGTGGTCCCGCGGTGTCCCGCCGAGCGTGACAGCAGACCAAAGAACAATCAAGCGTGCTTGCATGGTTCTGTGTGGGCGAAACATGGGCGCGGCGTGTGAGGTCGCCGCCGCCCCGTCACCCCGCGCTCTCGCCCAGGGCGCTGCGCAGCCAGTCGATGGCTCCCTGCGAGAGCAGCTCATCGGCCAGCCGGTTCGCGGTCTCGGTGACGAGCCGCCCACGGCTGTTGTCGATCCACCGCTGGGCGTTCCCGTAGCCCTGCGCCCTGTACTCGATGCCCTGGAGCAGGCACTCCAGCTTGTCCGCGTCGCGGGCGCAGATCGCTTCCGGCGTCTCCTTGGCCTCGTACTCCGCGACCGGTTCACGGACCGCCGAGGCCAGGACCTCGGGCATGCCCGACGTCTGATCGGCGGTGACCTCCTGCGGATCGGCAGCAGGCGCGTACTTCTTCCCGAGGTGGTTCACGTCCCCGGTCCGGCTCTCCTGCGTGTCGTGCCACACCGCCAGGTGAGCCGCTCGGGCGGGGTCGGTGCCCTCCAGCTTCGCGATGACCGAGGCGATCAGCGACGTACGCCAGGAGTGCTCGGCGACGCTCTCGGGGTCACGGACCCCGGCCATCCACCACCCGGTGCGCCGCGTCCGCTTGAGCGTGCCCGCCTCGTACAGGAACCGGCCCACTGCTGACAGTTCGTCGGTCACTGCCCTCTCCTCTCAGGAGATCAGCCGTCGAGTGGCCGGGCCCCGTGCGCGTAGGCAATCTGATCGATCCGGGCCGCCAGGTCGAAGTCGGCTTCGGTGAGCCGATGCCCGGCGTCGTGTGTCGTGATGCCGAAACGTATGCGGTCCCATCGCAGGTCGATGTCCGCGTGGTGGCCAAGAAGGCGTTCGGTGTCGGCAACGTGCACGATCAGTGCGACTCCGCCGTGGTATCGAATGCCGAACCAGCGGGAGATCTCGTCCCCTTGACGGACCCATCCCGGCAGGTCCCCCAGCCTCGCAGTGATTTGCTCGTCTGTCAGGGGGTCCTTGGCCATGGTCAGCTCCCATCGGTCACAGACGCCAGGATCTCCGCGAGGTCCCGGCCGACCGGTGCATCGTGCCACGGACGCATTGCCCGCTCCAGAGTGACCAAATCACGGCATCTCCGCGCAGGTCGACGCGCGTAGTCCCTTCACCCAGGTCCGGCGCGAAGTCGAAGGCTCTGGTCGGCCGGGCGGGGGCGGCCGGTCAGTCGGTCGATGTCACCCAGATGCGGCCCCGTCCCGCCGTATGTCAGGAGTCAGCGCAGAGAGAGCAGTCCCACCTGCGCACGCACACGCACCGACTGCGTGCCCCGGGCGGCCTCGACTGCTCGGCATGCCTCGGCTGCGCCGCCCACCACGTCATTCGCCAGGGAATGGCATTCAGCCAGGCCGATGCGATCCGGCGCTGCGTAGGATCGGCCGGCTTCTGCGCCACGAAGCGACAGGGCGGTCCGACTCTCCGCAGCTGCTCGGCTCGCATGCTCGCGTGGATCGTTCCGGGCGAGGTCGGGAAGTCGCCCGCCGGTCACCCCGGGTCGCGGCCGTACACCAGAGAGGGATGGCCGGGGAGTCGCGCACCGATGGCCGGGCGGCGTACCGTCGGCCACGTGAGTGAGCACCTGGGCGACAAGCTGCGCCGCCTCCGACGGCAGTCCGGCCTGACACAGGAAGCTCTGGCGGGGCGGGCGGGGGTGTCGGTCGACGTCGTGCGACACCTTGAGCAGCACCGGAAGAGCTCGGCGCGCCTACCGACCCTGCACGCCCTGTCCAAAGGGCTCGGTGTGGAGTTGACCGCACTGCTCGGTGACCCTCCAGGAGTGCGGTCGACGGGAGAGGTCGACCCGCCGCAGCTCGTCGCCGTCCGTCGGGCGATCATGCCTCCGCTGTTCGCGCCGCCCGCAGAACCCGCCGACGTGGCGTCGTTATCCCTTCCGGTCGTTCGCGCGGAGATCGCGGATGCGTGGACCCTGTACCACTCCGCAGAGTTCGAGCGGCTGATGGCGGTACTGCCGGGCATCATCGCGGACGCTCGTCTGACGGCGGCGGTGGGCGGGGCCGACGACCGCGCGGCGGGACAAGCGGTTCTGGGCAAGGCGCTCCAGCTCGGCGGACACCTCGCCATCCGCCTGGGCAAGACGGACCTCGCGTTGGCCGGCCTGGAGAAGGCCATGGCGGCTGCGGGGGCATCGTCGGACCCCTTGCTCGCCCCCATGATCTCCAACTCCGTCGCTTGGGCGTACCAGCGCCAGAACCGGCTGGAGGACGCCACGGCGCTGGCAGTCCACGCCGCAGACGGGGTCGAGCGGTCGCACGCCGCGGATTCGGCGGGAGTGCGCGTCTGGGGCGGGCTTCTGATGTCCGCCGCGACGAGCTACGCACGGAGCGGAGACTACGAACGGGCCGACGACATGATGCGTACGGCGGAGACGGCCGCCGGACGCCTGGCCAGGCTGCCCGCCCCGCCGGATGGACGCCTGGTCTCCGTGTTCAGCAGGTCGTCCGTCCGCATCGAACGCGTCCGTCTGGCAGTCCAGTACGGCCACCCGGAAGGCGCACTGGACCTTGCCAGGGGAATACGTCTGTCGGCGGACACGCCGCCGTCCTGGCGCACATGGCTCCTGCTGGACGTCGCCCGCGCGCACACGGACGTCGGGAACGCGGAGAAGGCCGTGAAGGCCCTGGAAAGTCTGCGGCGAGTAGCTCCGACGTGGATGCGGCATCACACGCTCGCGGTCGCCATCGTGCAGGACCTCTTGGCGCACCCTCGCCCTCCGGCCGGCATCCGGAGGATCGCCGATTTCCTCGGCATCGCGCCCTGAGGGCTGTCCCATAGCATCGCCGAACTAGGACGTGACATCCCTGTCGCCCCCTCCCTCCTCGGCGAGATGCTGAGCCTCCGCTTCCCCACGGTGGATGAGAGGCAAGAGCCCAATGGGCATGACGATCAAGGTGTACGAGGTGGACCGGTACGGGCGGACGCGTGTCGTCCGGCCGAAGGCCGAAGTGGTTCCGGCCGAGACGGTGGAGCTGTCGACCGAGTACCCGGTCTGCCGGTGCGACCGGTGCAAGGGGGCGAAGTGACCGCGGGCCCGCGTCCGGGACCGATCCCGGTGGTCGATGGCTCCGGGCCCGGTTGGTGTGACTGGCACAGGGGACCGTCCGGAACGGCGGTGCTGATCGAGATCGTCGAGCAGGGCTCGGGCCCCGGAACCGCCCTGTACGCCTGCGCCCCGTGCCGCGAACAGCGCCGCCTGGTCCCGTACGGCGAGCAGCCGTGACCGCGCCGACACCGACCCGGGAAGGGTTCGCGCCCGCGTGCCGGATCGGGGAGCACGGGGAGTGCCCGGGGCCGGCCGTCACCCGTCGGGCGGGGGCTCCGGAATGGGAGGCGCCCATCGAGATCCGACGGTGCGCCTGCCCCTGCCACCGCACGAAGTGAGAGCGGGAGAAGTGTGGGGGCAGGGGGCGCCCCGTGTCACCGGGCGTCGCCGCCCCGCGCCGTCGGCACGGGGACCCCGGCCCGGATCCGCAGTTCGCGCCGGAGGATCTTTCCCGAGGTCGCGCGGGGCACGGCCGTGACGAACTCGACCTGGCGCACCTTCTTGTACGGGGCGACGCGCTCGGCGACGTACGCCAGGACGGCGTCCGCCGTGAGCCGCTTCCCCGCCTCGCCGGGGCCGGGGACCACGTACGCCCGGGGGACCTCGTTGCCGTCGGGGCCGGGGGCGCCGATGACGGCGGCGTCGGCGATGGCCTCGTGGCCCAGGAGCAGGGCCTCCAGTTCGGCGGGGGCGACCTGGTAGCCCTTGTACTTGATCAGTTCCTTCACGCGGTCGACGACGAAGAGCCAGCCGTCGGCGTCGACGCGTCCGATGTCCCCGGTGTGCACCCATCCCTCGGCGTCGATCATCTCGGCGGTGGCGTCGGGGCGGCCGAGGTAGCCCTTCATGACCTGCGGTCCGCGGATCAGGATCTCGCCGACGGCGCCGGGCGGGGCGTCCTCGCCGTCCCCGTCGAGCGGGACGATCCGCATCTGCGTGCCGGGCAGCAGCCGGCCGACCGTGCCGGGCGGCGGGTTGGCGGCGGCGAGCGGGACGACGTGGGTGGCGGGCGACAGCTCCGTCATGCCGTACGCCTGGCGGACCGGCGGCAGGCCCAGACGGCGGGAGCAGGCGGCGGCGAGCTCGGCGTCCAGCGGGGCGGCGGCGCTGACGACGTACTCCAGGGAGGACAGGTCGTAACGGTCGACCGAGGGGTGCTTCGCGAGGGCGAGGACGATCGGCGGGGCCACGTACAGGCCGCTGATCCGGTGCTTCTCGATCGCGGCGAGGAACTGTTCGAGGTCGAAGCGCGGCAGCACGACGACGGTGGCGCCGAGGCGCAGGGGGCCGTTCATCAGAGCCGTAAGACCGTAGATGTGGAAAAAGGGCAGCACTGCCAGGATGCGGTCGCCGGGGGCCATGGGGACGAGGGGGCGCAGCTGTTCCAGGTTGGTGGCCATGGAGCGGTGGGTGAGCATGACGCCCTTGGGGGTTCCGGTGGTGCCGGAGGAGTACGGGAGGGCGGCGACGTCCTCGGCCGGGTCGACGGCGACCCGGGGCTCGGGGTGGGCGGTGGCGAGCATGTCGAGGACGGAGTTGTGCCCGTCCGCGCGGTCGCAGACGAATATCTCCGTGACGCCGCCCGCGAGTTCGGCGGCCCGGCGGGCGGTCGCGAGGAGCGGGGAGACGGTGACGATCCAGCGGGCGCCGGAGTCGCGCAGCTGCTTGGCGAACTCCTCGGCCGTGGCGAGCGGATGGGCGGTGGTGACGGTGGCGCCCGCCCGGGTCGCCCCGTGGAAGACCACCGGGTAGGCGATGGTGTTGGGGCTGTGCAGGGCCAGTACGTCGCCCTTGCGCAGCCCGGCCCCGGCGAGTGCGGCGGCGACCTTGCGGTGGAAGGCGTCGAGCTGCCGGTAGGTGAGGGCGGCGCCGTCCTCCGCGCCGTCGATCAGGGCGGGTGTGTCGCCGAACGCGGCAGCCCGCCCGAGGACCGCGTCGTGGATGGGTGCGTCGAGTGCCCGGACGGGCGGGTGGTCGCTGTGGAGCACGTGCGCCATGGCGGTGGGTCCCTTCGAAGCGGCGGACGGCGGCCGGGGGCCGCCACCGGTACGGCTCGCGGCGCGGGGCCGGCCGCGCGAGGACGGCCGCGACCGGCCCCCGCGCGCGGTCGCGGCACGGTGGGAGGGACAGCATGTCCCGGATCAGTACGACTTGGGGAGACCCAGGGACTGGTGGGACACGTAGTTGAGGATCATCTCCCGGCTGACGGGGGCGATCCGGGCGACGCGGGCCGCCGTGACCAGGGACGCGAGGCCGTATTCGCGGGTGAGCCCGTTGCCGCCGAGCGTGTGCACGGCCTGGTCGACGGCCCTCACGCAGGCCTCGCCCGCCGCGTACTTGGCCATGTTGGCGGCCTCGCCCGCGCCGGCGTCGTCGCCGTCGTCGTACAGCCGGGCGGCCTTCTGCATCATCAGCCGGGCCAGTTCGAGGTCGATGTGGGCCCGGGCGAGCGGGTGGGCGATGGCCTGGTGGGCGCCGATGGGCTCCTTCCACACCTGCCGGGTCTTCGCGTAGTCGACGGCGCGGGCGAGCGCGTAGCGGCCCATGCCGATGCCGAACGCGGCAGTCATGATGCGTTCGGGGTTGAGCCCGGCGAAGAGCTGGAGCAGTCCGGCGTCCTCCTCGCCCACCAGGGCGTCGGCGGGCAGTCGTACGTCGTCGAGGACGAGTTCGAACTGCTTCTCCGCGGCCTGGAGTTCCATGTCGATCGGCGAACGTCCGAAGCCCGGGGTGTCGCGCGGGACGATGAACAGGCAGGGCTTCAGCCGGCCCGTCCTGGCGTCCTCGGTGCGGCCGACGATCAGGGTGGCGTCCGCGATGTCGACGCCGGAGACGAAGACCTTGCGGCCGGTGAGCAGCCAGTCGGCGTCCGCCCCGGAGCCGTCCCGGCGGGCGGTGGTGGTGATGCGGTGGGAGTTGGAGCCGGCGTCGGGCTCGGTGATGCCGAAGGCCATGGTGAGGTTGCCGTCGGCGAGTCCGGGCAGCCACTGCCGCTTCTGCGCCTCGGTGCCGAAGCGGGCGATGACCGTGCCGCAGATCGCCGGGGAGACGACCATCATCAGCAGCGGGCTTCCGGCGGCCCCCAGTTCTTCGAGGACAATGGAGAGTTCCGTGATGCCGCCGCCCCCGCCGCCGTACTCCTCGGGAAGGTTCACGCCGAGGTAGCCCGACTTGCCTGCCTCGGCCCACAGTTCGCGGGGGTGCCCGCCGTCGCGCACGGCGGCGGTCATGTAGTCGCGTCCGTAACGCTTTCCGAGGGCGGCGACGGCGGCGCGCAGGGCCCGGTGCTCTTCGGTTTCGAGGACGGTGCTCATGGCGTTGCTTCCTCCTGTACGGCTGTGGCGTGCGGGGCGGGGGCGGCGTCCGGATCCGGGCCCTGCACGACGGCGAGCAGGGCGCCGACCTCGACCTGGAGGCCGGGGGCGGCGTGCAGGGCGGCGAGGGTGCCGGAGGCGGGGGCGAGGATGCGGTGTTCCATCTTCATCGCCTCCAGCCAGATCAGCGGCTGCCCGGCCTCGACCGCGGCCCCGGGGGCCAGTCCGTCCGCGAGCCGGACGACGGTGCCGGGCATGGGGGCGAGCAGGGAGCCGGGTTCGGCGCGGTCGGCGGGGTCGGTGAAGCGGGGCAGCGCGGTGAGGGTGTACGAGCCGGTGGCGGTGTCCACGTACACCGTGCCGCGCCGGCCGGTCTCCCCGCGCGCGCCCCGCTCATCGGCGCTGACGGTGAAATGGCGTGTGACGGGGCCGACTTCGAGGGTGACGCGGTCCGGGCGGGCGACGATGACGCGCTCCCCGGTCTCGGGGACCGGTCCCGCGCGGCCGGTGCGGTACGCGACCTCGTACTCGGCGCCGTCGGGTTCGGCCCGGTAGCGCTTGGTCTGGGGCCCCGAGGCGTTGTTGCGCCAGGCGCCGAGGCGGACGGGGCCCGGCCCCGGTCCCCGCTGCCGGGCGGCGGCGTCGGCGAGGGCCGCGGCCAGGGCGGCGAGGCGGAGCTCCGCCGGGTCGGGGGACGCGGTGAGGGCGGCGAGATGGCGGTCGTAGAAGCCGGTGTCGAGGCGGGCGGCGCGGAAGTCGGGGTGGCGCAGGGACCGCACGAGCAGATCGCGGTTGGTGACCGGGCCGTGGACGCGGGCGCGTTCCAGGGCGCGGGCGAGGAGGCGTACGGCCTGGTCCCGGGTCGGGGCGTGGGCGATGACCTTGGCGAGCATCGGGTCGTAGTGCACGCCGACGGTGTCGCCGCCGGTGTAACCGGTGTCGAGGCGCAGTCCGGGCATGTCCCCCGGCACGTCCAGCGCGAACAGTGCTCCGGTCTGCGGCTGCCAGTCGCGTGCGGGGTCCTCGGCGTAGAGCCGGGCCTCGACGGCGTGGCCGCGCGGCTCCGGGGGCGCGGCGGCGGGCAGGGGCCCGCCCTCCGCGACGCGCAGTTGCAGGGCGACCAGGTCGACGCCGAACACGGCCTCCGTCACCGGGTGTTCGACCTGGAGCCGGGTGTTCATCTCCAGGAAGTACGGCCGTCCGTCCGGGGCGAGCAGGAACTCCACGGTGCCCGCGCCCCGGTAGCCGACCGCCCGCGCCGCCGCCGTGGCGGCCTCGTGCAGCCGGGTCCGCAGGGCGTCGTCCAGCCCGGGGGCGGGGGCCTCCTCGACGACCTTCTGGTGGCGGCGCTGGAGCGAGCAGTCCCGGGTGCCGAGCGCCCAGACCCCGTCGTGCCCGTCGGCCATGACCTGCACCTCGACGTGGCGGCCGCGCTCCACATACGGCTCCGCGAAGACCTCCCCGTCCCCGAACGCCGCCTCCGCCTCGGCGGACGCCGCCTTCAACTCTCCGGGCAGTTCGGAGAGTCCCCTTACGATCCGCATTCCGCGCCCGCCGCCGCCCGCCGCCGCCTTCAGCAGCAGCGGCAGGTCGGCCGCGGTGACGCGTTCGGGGTCGACGGGGGCCAGCAGCGGCACTCCGGCCCCGGCCATGAGCTCCTTGGCGCGGGTCTTGGACGCCATCAGCTCGATGGCCTCGGGCGGCGGCCCCACCCAGACGAGTCCGGCGTCCCGCACGGCCCGGGCGAAACCGGCGTTCTCGGAGAGGAAGCCGTAGCCGGGGTGGACGGCGTCGGCGCCCGCCGCCAGGGCGGCGCGTACGACGAGGTCGCCCCGGAGGTAGGTGTCGGCCGGGGCCGCGCCGGGCAGCCGTACGGCGGTGTCCGCCTCCCGTACGTGCAGCGCGCCGGCGTCCGCGTCCGAGTACACGGCGACGGTGGCGATGCCGAGCGCGCGGCAGGTGCGGAAGATCCGGCAGGCGATCTCGCCCCGGTTGGCGACGAGCAGTGTGGAGATCATCTCGGTCATCCCTGGCCTCACATCCGGAAGACGCCGAAGCCGCCGCGAGCGCCTTCGACCGGGGCGGTGTGGATCGCGGACAGGCACATCCCGAGGACGGTCCTGGTGTCGCGCGGGTCGATGACCCCGTCGTCGTACAGCCGGCCGGACAGGAACATGGGCAGCGACTCGGACTCGATCTGCTGCTCCACCATGGCCCGCAGCCCTGCGTCGGCCTCGTCGTCGTACGGCCGCCCCTTCGCGGCGGCGGAGGCGCGGGCGACGATCGAGAGCACCCCGGCGAGCTGCTGCGGCCCCATGACGGCGGACTTGCTGCTGGGCCAGGAGAACAGGAACCGGGGGTCGTAGGCGCGCCCGCACATGCCGTAGTGCCCGGCCCCGTACGAGGCGCCCATCAGCACGGACAGATGCGGGACCTTCGAGTTGGCGACCGCGTTGATCATCATCGCGCCGTGCTTGACGATGCCGCCCTGCTCGTACTCCTTTCCGACCATGTAGCCGGTGGTGTTGTGCAGGAACAGCAGCGGGATGTCCCGCTGGTTGGCGAGCTGGATGAACTGGGCGGCCTTCTGCGACTCCTCGCTGAACAGCACGCCCCGGGCGTTGGCGAGGATGCCGACCGGGTATCCGTGGAGAGCGGCCCATCCGGTCACCAGGCTGGTCCCGTACAGCGGTTTGAACGCGTCGAAGTCCGAGCCGTCGACGATGCGGGCGATGACCTCGTGCGGGTCGAAGGGCACCTTCAGGTCGCCGGGCACGATGCCGATCAGCTCGTCCTCGTCGTACTTCGGCGGCTCGGCCGGGCCCGGGTCGGGGTGCGCCTTGCGCCAGTCGAGGCGGGCGACGATGCGGCGGGCGCGGCGCAGCGCGTCGTGCTCGTCGACGGCGAAGTGGTCGGCGAGGCCGGAGACGCGGGCGTGCATCTCGGCGCCGCCGAGCGACTCGTCGTCGCTCTCCTCGCCGGTCGCCATCTTGACCAGGGGCGGGCCGCCGAGGAACACCTTGGACCGTTCCTTGATCATGACGGTGTGGTCGGACATGCCGGGGACGTACGCGCCGCCGGCGGTCGAGTTGCCGAAGACCACGGCCACGGTGGGGATGCCGGCCGCCGACAGCCGGGTGAGGTCGCGGAACAGCGCCCCGCCCGGGATGAAGATCTCCTTCTGGGAGGGCAGGTCGGCCCCGCCCGACTCGACGAGGCTCACGCAGGGCAGCCGGTTGGCGAAGGCGATCTCGTTGGCCCGCAGCGCCTTCTTCAGCGTCCACGGGTTGGAGGCGCCGCCGCGCACGGTCGGGTCGTTGGCGGTGATCAGGCACTCGACGCCCGCCACCACGCCGATGCCGGTGACGAGGGAGGCGCCGACCGTGTAGTCGCTGCCCCAGGCGGCGAGCGGCGACAGCTCCAGGAAGGGGGTGTCCGGGTCGACCAGCAGCTCGATCCGCTCGCGCGCCGTCGACTTGCCGCGTTTCCGGTGGCGTTCGACGTACTTCTCGCCACCGCCCGCCCGCGCCCTGGCGTGTTCGGCGGAGAGTTCGTCGAGCTTGGCGAGCATCGCCGCCCGGTTGGCCTCGTATTCGGGGCTCGTGGGGTCGAGCCCGGTGCGCAGGACGGTCATACGGTCACCTCCGGTGCGTGGACGGCCTCCAGCAGCGGTACGGGTACGGGAAGACGGCGGGACCGCAGCCACTCCCCCACCGCCTTGGCCTGCGGGTCGAACCGGCGCCGCGCGGCGACGCCCTCGCCGAGCAGCCCGCGCACGACGAAGTTCAGCGCGCGCAGGTTGGGCAGGATGTGTCGCGTGACGCCCAACTCGGCGCATTCCGGGAGGAGTTCCTTGAACCTCTCCACGGTCAGCTCGTGCGCCAGCCATCGCCAGGCGTCCTCGTCCCGCACCCAGACGCCGATGTTGGCGTCGCCTCCCTTGTCCCCGCTGCGGGCCCCCGCGATCCGGCCCAGCGGGGCGACGCGGGTGGGGCCGGGCGGCAACGGCTCGGGCAGCGGGGGCGGTTCGACGTCGCGGAGGGGCCGCGTACGCGCGGGAGGGTCCTGGCGCTCGCGCCGGCCGTCGGGGAGGACGGCGAGGTGCGGGACCTCGCCGGCCGGTACGTACCGGGCCTCGAACACGCCGTACGGACTGCCCTTCCCGGGCGGCGTGGTGACGTGGAAGCCGGGATAACTGGCCAGCGCGAGCTCGACCGCGGCCCCGGAGACGGCGCGCCCGACGGCCTCCGGGTCCGGGTCGCGGACGACGAGCCGGAGCAGGGCGCTCGCGGTCTCCTCGGTGGCGGCGTCGGGCCGGTCGGTGCGCGCCAACTCCCAGCGCACCTCGGCCGGTTCGCCGCCGGAACGGGTCAGCGCGTCCGCGAACTGCTCCCGCACCAGCCGCGCCTTGGCCTCGATGTCGAGCCCGGTGAGCACGAAGACGACCTCGTTGCGCCAGCCGCCGAGGCGGTTGAGCCCGACCTTGAGGGTGGGCGGCGGTGCCTCGCCCCGCACCCCGGATATTCGCACCCGGTCGGGCCCGTCCTGCGCGAGCCGTACGGTGTCGAGCCGGGCGGTGACGTCCGGCCCGGCGTACCGGGCGCCGCCGGTCTCGTAGAGGAGCTGCGCGGTGACGGTGCCGAGGTCGACGACGCCGCCGGTGCCGTCGTGCTTGGTGATGACGGAGGCGCCGTCGGCGTGGATCTCGGCGACGGGGAAGCCGGGGCGGCGGATGTCGTGGTCGCGGAAGAAGGCGTAGTTCCCGCCGGTGGCCTGGGCCCCGCACTCCAGCACGTGTCCGGCGACGACGGCCCCGGCGAGCGCGTCGAGGTCGTCCGGCCCCCAGCCGAAGTGGGCGGCGGCGGGGCCGGTGACGAGCGCGGCGTCGGTGACCCGGCCGGTGACGACGACATCGGCCCCGGCCCGCAGACAGGCGGCGATCCCGGCGCCGCCGAGGTAGGCGTTGGCGGTGAGGCATCCCTCGGGGACGGGCAGGCTGTCGCCCTCCACATGGGCGACCCGCGCCGGAACACCGGCCCTCTCCGCCAACTCCCTTACCTGCTGGGCCAGTCCGGCCGGATTGAGTCCCCCGGCGTTGGCGACGATCTTCACCCCGCGCTCATGGGCGAGCCCGAGGCCCTCTTCGAGCTGGCGGAGGAAGGTGGTGGCGTATCCGCGCGCGGGGTCCTTGAGCCGGCCGCGGGCCGGGATGAGCATGGTCAGCTCGGCCAGATAGTCGCCGGTGAGGACGTCGAGCGGGCCGCCGGTGAGCATCTCGCGCAGGGCGTCGAAGCGGTCGCCGTAGAACCCGGAGGCGTTGCCGATCCGGAGCGGCGCGGTCATGGCCGCTCCTCTCGGGGCGCGGGGGCGGCGCCGGGGGCTTGAGGGCGGGGCGCGCGGCCCGCGTCGGACTTCGCGGGGCCGTCCGGGCGGGGTGCGCGGCCCGCGTCGGTCACGAGGCCGTCGGGGCGGGGTGCGGAACCGTTGCCGGGGCCTTCGGAGCGGGGAGCGCGGCCGGCGTCGGCGGCGGCGGCGGACGTCTCGGACCGGGGAGCGCGTCCGGCTCCCGGAGGTCCGGCGAACGCCTGGGCGATGTCGAGCCAGCGGTCCGCGTCGGGACCGGTGGCCCGGACGGCGAGGTCGTCGCGGTGGGCGCGCTGGGTGACCAGCAGGCAGAAGTCGAGGAGCGGCCCGGTGACGCGCTGAGCGGCGCCCTCGGGCCCGTAGGCGATCAATTCGCCGCCCGGGGCTTCGAGTTCGACCCGGAACTCCTCCCCCGGCGCCTCGATCCCCCGTACCAGATACGCGTAGTCCCGGGCCCGCACGCCGATCCGGGCCACATGCCGCAGCCGGGCGGTCGGGACCCTGGTCACGCCGAGCGCGTCGGCGATGTCCTGGCCGTGCGCCCAGGTCTCCATGAGCCGGGCGGTCGCCATGGTCGCCACGCTCATGGGCGGCCCGTACCAGGGAATCCGGGTCCCGGCCGGCGCCGTACGCAGCATCCGCTGCACCCGTTCCCGGCCGTCCCGCCACCGTGCGAGCAGCACCTCCGGGACGGCCCCGGCCGTGCCCGCCCCGGCCCCGGCCGCCCCAGCCGTGCTCGTCTCCGCCGCGGTCGCAGCGGCTGCGTTCGCCTCGGCCACGATCGCCCGCGCGGCCACGTCCACGAAGGTGTCGGGCGCCTCCAGGGCCTTCGCCGTCTCGGCCGCGAAGGCGTCGGGGTCGGTCGCGGCGAGCAGTGCGACGCCGTCGGTCCAGGTGAGATGGGCGATCTGGTGGGCGATGCTCCAGCCGGGCGCGGGCGTCGGGGCGGACCATTGTTCGGGACTCAACTCCCGTACCAGCTGATCGAGTTCGGCGCTCTCGTCACGCAAATCGTCGATCACGGCCGTGACATCGGACACGGTGCGCTCCCCTCGGGGCGTGGCGGTGTGCCCAGGAGCATGACAGCGCGGCGATAAACAAGCAAGCATGCTTGCATGCTTTTCCGCCGAGCCCGCCCGACGGTCGTGGCGGCCGGCCCCGGGAGCCCGCGCCGACGCCTGGGCGGGCGGGCGGACGGCTCCTTGGAGGCTCAGCGTTCCGCCGCGGCCCGCTCCAGCGCCTTGTGGGTGAAAGAGCCCTCGTCCGCGGTCAGGACCACGAGTTCGAGCATGTGGGCGCCGGGGACGACGTAGGCGGCGTAGTCCAGGTCGAGCCGGCCGGCCCGGGGGTGGCGGAAGCCATGGCTTCCGGTGGCCGGGCCGCGTACGTCGTGTTCTTCCCATATCGCGGCGAACCGGCTGCTGTGCGCGGTCAGATCGGCCACGAGCCGGCTGCCGCGCTCGTTGTGCGGATCGGCGGCCACCGCGTGGCGCAGGCGGTGCACGTTGCCGCGTGCCGTCTTCTCCCAGTCCGTGAGGAGCTGCGGTGCGCGGGGGTCGCAGAAGACGAACCAGGCGAAGTTCCTGTGCTGGGGCGGAAGTTCGGCGTAGTCGAAGAGCAGCCAGGATTCGGCGTCGTTCCAGGCCAGGATGTCGCGCATGGGGGTGACCACGTGTGCCGGCCACAGGGTCAGCGAGTCGAGCAGCCGCAGAGTCGCTTCCGGCACGTCCGGGACCGTGGCGGCGGGCGGGCCCGCCTGGTGGGTCGGGCCGCCGGCGGCGAGGTGGTGGAGGTGCCGGTGGGCGTCGTCGTCGAGTCGCAGGGCGTCGGCGAGGGCGTCCAGGACGTCGGGCGAGGGGTGGCGCTGACGGCCCTGTTCGAGCCGGGTGTAGTACTCGGGGCTGATGCCGGCCAGGGCGGCGACCTCGGCTCTGCGCAGTCCGTTCAGCCGGCGGGTGCTGGTCCGGGGCAGGCCGACGGCTTCCGGGGTCAGCCGGGCCCGGCGCGTGCGCAGGAAGTGGGCCAGTTCGGGAAGTGCCGCGGACGGTGTCATGCACCGAGTATCGGCCCTCCGCCGGGGGTGTCCCCGACGGGGCCACCCCCGGCGGTGCCTGCCCGCGGCGGTGTCTCGTCGCGGTGCGCGCCCCGGCTCAGACTGGCTGCCAACGGTGCCGCACGACGCGGGCGGCCCCGGTCGCCGACGGGCCGGATCCGCCGCGTCGGCACGTCCGCGCGTCTCTCTTCCTCGGAGCCCGCACATGCCCGCACATCCCGGCGAACCGCCCTTGCCCGCTTCGTCCTCGCCGGTGTCCGGCGATCCGTCCGTGCGCACGCGTCCCGGGGCGCCGGAGCCCGGTGGTCCAGCGCCCGTCCGGTACGCGCCCCTGGCGGCGCTGAGCGCGGCCGCGGGCCTGGACGCCGGCGGGGTCGCCGTGCTCAACAGCGCTCTGCCCTCGATGGGCGCGCGGTTCGGTACCTCGGCGCAGAACCTGTCCTGGGCGGTGACCGGCTACGCGCTCGCGTTCGCGGGTCTGCTGCTGTGCGGCGGGGCCATGGCGGACCGACTGCGGCGTCGGCGGGTGCTCGTCGGGGGCCTGGCGATGGTGGCGGCGGGTGCCGTGCTCGCGTTCACGGCACCCGTGTTCCGGATGGTCGTGGTGGGACGTGTGCTGCAGGGGGCGGGGGCGGCGATCACCATGCCGGCGGCCACGGCCCTGCTGACCTCGGTGTATCCCAGCGGGCCGGCGCGCTCGCGCGCCCTGGGAGTGTTCTCCGCCGCGCAGGCGGGCTGCTACGGAGCCGGTCTGGTGCTCGGGGGCGTGGTCACCAGTGCATTCGGCTGGCGTTGGGTGTTCGCTCTGCAGGCCCTGGCGGCGGCGGTCACCGCTGTCGCCGCGGTGCGGTGGCTGCCGCCGGGCGCGCGACGCCGCCGGGGCCCTCTGGACCTGACGGGGGCCGGCGCACTGGTGGCGGCGATCACTCTGACCGTCTTCAGCGCCGACCTGGCCTCCCGCCCCGGGGGCGGCCTGCTCGCGGGGGCGACGGCGGCGGCCGCCGCGACCGGCGGATGCCTGTGGTGGCGCCGCGGCCGTGCCCGCGGCGGGGACGCGGTCCTGCTGGACGGGGACCTGCTGCGCTTGCGCGGTGTACGCACCGCGGCGTCGGTGGCCGTCGCCTTCTACTTCTGCGTCACCGGCTCCCTGTTCCTGCTGCCGCTCTACCTCCAGCAGGTGCGCGGGATGTCCGCGGCCTCCTCGGGTCTCGCGGTCCTTCCCGTCAGCCTGGCCGTCGCCGCTGCCGCGCTGTTCTCCGGACGCCTGATGAAAACCCGCGGACCACGCCCGCTCCTGGCGTCGGGCATCCTCCTCACAGCCGGCGGCGTGCTGATGTGGTGCGCGGCCGGGGCGCACAGCCCCTACGGGGGACCGGTCCTGGCCGGCCTGGTCGTCACCGGCGTCGGGCAGGGCCTGGCCTTCCCCGCCATCACCGCCACCGGCCTGCGCGACGTGCCGGGCCGGGCCCACGGCACCGCCTCGGCCGTCACGGCCACCGCCCTTCAGATCGGCAGCGGCGTGGGCCCCACCGTCCTGGCCGACATCGCCCAGTCCGTCGGCGCGTCGGGACACGGGGGCCTGTCACTGCCGGGCCACCACCTCGCCTACGCCGCGGCGGCCGGGCTCCTGCTCCTCATCGGCCTCCCCACCACCGCCCGTCTCACGAAGCGGTGCGGCTGACATTGCCGTACCAGGGGCTTCAGCCGCCCTGGGCAACCGGGGCGGTCATCCGCGGTCTCGCGGGCCCCCGGTCACGGGTCACCCGGTCGCGGGCTCCCACCACCCGCCCACGGTGGAACCGGGCGCAGGGCCGGAGGCGCACGCGCTCGAAACCGTCCGCCGCGCGGACGGCGGCGGCTCTCGGCGGCGGCTCTCGGCGGCGGCTCTCGGCGGCCGGCGGACCGGTCCGCCGTCAGCGCCCGGGGATCCGCCACTCCCGCCGGGGAATTCCGCCCCCGATGACGTCCCAGCAGCCGTCGGCCCATGTCTCGGCCACCATCACCGGCCGGCTCAGCGGGCCGACGCCGGTCCGCTGGACCCGCAGCACCAGCCCGTGCCGTGTCGAGCAGGGATCGGCGCACATCGAATACCTCGCCCCCGCTTCCCGGGCGGCGAGGCGGTCCGTGAACCACGCCTCCAGGGGCGACGGGGCCCGGCCCACCAGCCGGGTCCCCTCCCAGATCGCCTGCGGGCCGCGCAGCGCGTCGAGGGCGATGCCCGCCAGACCGGCCGAGCGGCTGAAGTACGCGGTGACCGCAGCTCCGTAGAACCCCACGTGGGGGCGGTGCCGGAGCCAGAATTCCGTCCACTCCTCGTCTCCCGCACGGCGGCGCGTGGCGTCGGCTTCGAGGACCCCGTCCACGGCGGCCCGCGCCTGGTCCGGCGTCATGCCGAACCGCAGCGGGCCGACGCCCTCCAGCGGCGTGTACGACCACACGAGGCGCTGTTCCTCGTCCAAGGGCGTCCCGACGTCCGCCACCACGTCCCCTCCACCTCCGGTCCGACCGGCCTCCGCTCGCACGAGGGCGTCCCCGCCCCGGCCGCCGGAGGAGACGCCCTCAGGCGAGGGCGTGGTTCCTCTCGGGTCCCCGGGGTCGTGTCTGGCTGCGGACCGCGCCCATGCTCGCGCCGATGACCAGGGCGATGGCCAGGGCGTCCGTCGCGGTGAGGGCCTGGCCGAGGACGAGGAAGCCGGCCGTGGCCGCTATCGCCGGTTCCAGGCTCATCAGGATCGCGAAGGTGGGGGCGGGCAGGCGGCGCAGCGCCATGAGTTCGAGGGTGTACGGCAGTACGGAGCTCAGCACCGCCACCAGCGCGCCCAGCCCCAGCGTGGACGGGACCAGCAGCTTGGAGCCCGACTCCAGGATGCCGAGGGGCAGGGTGAGCACGGCGGCGACCGTCATGGCCAGGGCCAGGCCGTCGGCCTGCGGGAAGCGTCGGCCGGTGCGGGCGCTGAAGACGATGTACGCCGCCCACATGACGCCCGCGCCCAGGGCGTACGCGGCGCCCACCGGGTCGAGGCTGTCGAAGCCCTCGCCGAACTCCCGGCCCGGATCGAGCAGCGGGGCCGCCATCCCGCTCAGCAGGACCACGCCGCCCAGGGCGAGCCCCGCCCACACCACGCTGATCAGGCGGCGGGACACGATCACGGAGAGGGCGAGCGGGCCCAGCACCTCCAGGGTGACGGCCGCGCCCAGCGGGATGCGGTCGGCGGCCTGGTAGAAGAGCGTGTTCATGCCGCACATGACCGTGCCGAAGGCGAGGACGGTGCCCCAGTCGGCGCGGGAGTATCCGCGCAGGCCGGGCCGGCAGACGAGCAGCATGACGAGTGCGGCGGCCCCCAGGCGCAGGGTGACCACGCCGAGCGCCCCGGCCCGGGGCATCAGCAGCACCGCGACCGAGGCGCCGAACTGGACGGACAGGCCGCCCGCGATCACCAGGGCGACCGGGGCCAGGGCCGCCGCCCGGCCCTGCCCCCGGGTCCGGGCGGGGCCCGGCGCCGGGCCGGCCGCCGTCTTCTCCGGTACGGCGAGGCCCGCCGCCCGCTCCGTCGCCGCCACTGGCGCCCCGCGCCGGTCGTTCACGTCCACGTACACACGTCCACTTGGGTTGTTCCTGTCGTTCCTGTCGTTCCCCGCCGGTCCGGGCCCCGGTCCCGGCCCCGGCGCCGGAGTCGGAGCCGTGGCCCGGTGCGTCCGGGCAGGGAACCCGGACCTGGAGTCGCGGGACCCCTGATGTCCGGGTGCTCGGAGCCCGCTGACCGCGGTGCGGAGCGCACCGCGTCGGCCGTGCGGGGGCGCCGCGTGCGAGCCCCCGTGCGGCGACGCCGTGTCGGACCGCGGGATACCTCCCTCTTACGGTAGGTATCTCCGCGTGCCCTGTGAAATGCCGGGTGGGCTCCGGTTATGCTCCCCGCGCATGAGCCCTGCACCGACCGGCGGCCCCGAGGTCCCCGGAGATCCCGATCGCCCCGGTGGCCCCGACGGCCCCCGCATCGGGAACGGGCCGGACCGCGGCCGGGACCGCGGCGTGGAGATCCGTCATCTGCGCGCCTTCCTCGCCGTCGCGGACGCGGGCAACGTCACCCGGGCCGCCGCCCGGCTCCGCCTCACCCAGCCCGCGGTCTCCCGGACGCTCGCCGCCCTGGAACGGAGCCTCGGGGTCCGGCTCGTCGACCGGTCCACCCATCATCTGGTCCTCACCGCCGAGGGCGTCGCGTTCCGGGACCGGGCGGCGGCCGCGGTCGCCGCGTTCGACGAGGCGCTCGGCCCGGGCGGGCCCAGCCGGCGGCCGCTGCGGGTCGGACACGCCTGGTCCGCGTTCGGCCCGTACACCACACCGCTGCTCCGCCTCTGGCAGGAACGCCACCCGCGCACCCCGCTGGAGCTGCTGCGGATCGACGACCGCACCGCCGGGCTCACCCGGGGCGACGTCGACGCGGCGCTGCTGCGGGGGCCGGTGACGGTGCCGGGGCTCGTCACCGAGGTGCTGTTCGAGGAGCCCCGGGTGGCGGCGGTGGCGGCGGACGGGCCGCTCGCCGCCCGCGCCGCGCTGCGGCTCGCCGACCTCGCGGACGGCACGGTCGTCCTCAACACCGTCTCCGGCACCACCGACCTCGAACTGTGGCCGCCGGACGCGCGGCCCGCCGCGACCCGTACGGTCGCCAACACCGACGACTGGCTGACCGCCATCGCGGCGGGGCGGGGCGCCGGGGTCTCCGCCGCCTCCACCGCCGAGATGCACCCGCACTCCGGGGTCGCCTACCGCCCGCTCGTCGACGCCCCGCCGCTCCCCGTCGTACTCGCCCGGCGCGACGCCCCCGGCCACCCCGCGCTGGCGGACCTCCTCGCGCTGGCCCACGAGATCGTGCGGAGCCGCCCGCCGCACGGAACGCCCTGATCCGTGCCGGGCTTCATGCCCCGTGACCGGTTCCGGACGCCATGGTCCGTGGCTCGTACCGGACACCGTGGCCCCGTTCGTCCGTGCCGGGCCGGTGATCCCGTGCCGGGCCCGGTGATCCCGTGCCGGGCGCCGCACAGCCCGTGCCGGACCCGGCGGCGGGCGTCCGGCGTCCTCACCCCTCCGGCGGCTCCCCTTGCGGCCCCTCCCCCGGCAGCCCCTCCGACGGCTCCCCCTGCGGCCTCTCCGGCGGCTCTCCCGGCAGTTGCCCCGGCGGCGTCTCCGGCAGGCCCTCCGCCAGCACCTCCGCCAGGTGCCGGGCCCGGAACCCGCCCAGCTGGGCGAGCTGGGTACGGCAGGAGAAGCCGTCCGCCAGGATCGCCGCGCCGGGTGCGGCGGCCCGTACCGAGGGGAGCAATCGCTCCTCCGCGCACGCCGTCGAGACCTCCTCATGCCCCTTCTCGAAGCCGAAGTTGCCCGCCAGACCGCAGCATCCCCCGCTCAGCTCCCCGCGCAGGCCGGCGCGTTCGCGCAGGCGGCGTTCCGCCGCGTCGCCGAGGACCGCGTGCTGGTGGCAGTGGGTCTGGCCGACGGCCGGGCGGTCCAGGCGGGGCGGCCGCCAGTGCGGGGCCAACTCCTCCAGGTACTGCGCCAACGTCCTGACGGAGGCGGCGAGTTCGGCGGCACGGGGGTCGCCGGGGAGGAGTTCGGGCAGGTCGGTGCGGAGGGTGGCGGCGCAGCTCGGTTCGAGGACGACGATCGGGTCGCCGAGGACCGGGGCGATCCGGTCCAGGGTCCGGCGCATCACCGTGCGAGCCCGGTCGAGCCGGCCGGTGGAGACGTAGGTGAGGCCGCAGCACAGCCCGGGGCCGGGCGTCAGCACGGTGCGGCCGGCGGACTCCAGGACGCGGACCGCCGCCCGGCCCACCTCGGGCGCGAGGTGTTCGGTGAAGGTGTCCGGCCACAGGAGGGCCACCTGGTCGTTGGAGAGGATCATCGTGCCCCTGCCCGTGCCGGTGCCCGTGGCTGTGCCCGTTCCCCTGCCCCTGCCCGCGCCCCTGCCCGTTCCCGCGCCCCTGACCCGGCCCCTGCCCCCGCCCGCGCGCGTGTCCCAGCGCCGCCGCAGCCACCGGCTGAACGGTTCGCGCGCGAGGACCGGGAGCTCGCGCTCCGGCGCGATCCCGGCGAGCCGCTTGGCCAGGGCGGCGAGCGGGCGCACCCGGGCCAGGGCGTTCAGCGGGCCCGCGAAGGGGGCGGCCAGGCGCAGCCACCGGGGCAGCCCGCCCATCGTGTAGTGGGCGGCCGGGCGCGGGCGTCGCCGGTAGTGGTGGTGGAGGAACTCCGCCTTGTACGCGGCCATGTCGACGCCCACCGGGCAGTCGGTGCGGCAGCCCTTGCAGGCGAGGCAGAGGTCGAGCGCGTCCCGTACCTCCGTCGAGCGCCAGCCGTCGGTGATCACCTCGCCCGCGAGCATCTCGTGCAGCAGCCGGGCCCGGCCCCGGGTGGAGTGGGCCTCCTCGCCGGTCGCCCGGAACGACGGGCACATCACGTCCGCGCCCGAGGGCTCGGCGGTACGGCACTTGGCGACGCCCACGCACCGCCGTACCGCCGCGGTGAAGTCGCCGCCGTCGTGCGGGTAGCCGAACGCGACGTCCACCGGGCGGCGCGGCAGCACGTCGAAGCGGAGGTTCTCGTCGAGCCGGGCGGGGCGGGCGAGGACGCCCGGGTTCATGCCGCCGTCCGGATCCCAGACGTCCTTGTACCTGGCGAAGAGGGCGACGAGTTCGTCCCCGTACATACGCGGGAGCAGTTCGGCACGGGCCATGCCGTCGCCGTGCTCGCCGCTCAGCGATCCGCCGTGCGCGACGACCAGATCCGCGAGGTCGGAGGAGAAGCGGCGGAAGCGGGCCACGCCCCGGGGGTCCAGCAGGTCGAAGTCGATGCGGACATGGACGCAGCCCTCGCCGAAGTGCCCGTACGGGGCCCCGCGCAGCCCGTGTTCGGCGAGCAGGGCGCGGAACGCGCGCAGATACGGGCCGAGCCGGTCCGGCGGCACCGCGCAGTCCTCCCAGCCGGGCCATGCCTCGGTGCCGTCGGGCAGCCGGGTGGCGGTGCCGGCGGCGTCCTCCCGGACGCGCCACAGGGCCCGCTGCCCGGCCGGGTCGGTGACGACCGTGCCGTCCAGCGGGTCGCCGGCGCGCAGGATCCGTTCGGCGTGCGCCCGCGCCTCGGCCGGGGTGGCGCCGCCGGTCTCGACGAACAGCCAGGCGCCGCCGCGCGGCAGCCCGGCCGCCCGACGGCCGCCGTCGGCGGTTCCGCGCACGAGATCGGCGGCCATGCCCTCCACGGTCAGCGGCGCGTACGGAAGCAGCCCGGGGGCCGCCTCGGCGGCCGCGGACTCGTCGGCGTAGCCGAGCACGGCGAGCGCGCGGGCCGCCGGCGCCTCGACGAGCCGTACGGTCGCCTCCGTCACCACGCCGAGCGTGCCCTCGCCGCCGCAGAGGGCGCGGGCGAGGTCGGTGCCGCGCTCGGGCAGCAGGGCGTCCAGGGCGTAGCCGGAGATGCGGCGCGGGAGCGGCGGGAACCCGGTGCGCAGCAGGGCGAGGTGGGCGTCGACGAGCGCGCGGAGCCCGTCCGGGAGTACGGCGTCGCGGCCGCGGCCCGCCCGGATCGTGCCGCCGCCGTAGCGGGCCACGGTCAGGGTGTCCACGTTGTCGGCGGTGGTGCCCCAGGCGACCGAGTGGGCGCCGCAGGCGTTGTTGCCGATCATGCCGCCGAGGGTGCAGCGGCTGTGCGTGGAGGGGTCGGGACCGAAGGTCAGGCCGTGCGGGGCCGCGGCGGCGCGCAGGTCGTCCAGGACCACGCCGGGCTGGACGACGGCGCTGCGGGAGGCGGGGTCCAGCGCGGTGATCCGCCGCAGGTGGCGGGTGAGGTCGAGCACGACGCCGGCGCCGGTGGCCTGCCCTGCGGTGGAGGTGCCGCCGCCGCGCGGGACCACGGGCACGGCGTGCGCGCGGCAGACGGCGAGCGCGGCGGCCACGTCGTCGGCGTCGCGCGGGGCGACGACGCCCAGCGGCACGCGGCGGTAGTTGGAGGCGTCCATCGTCGTCAACGCCCGCGCGGTGGGCGAGAAGTCGACCTCGCCGCGGACCTCGGCGCGCAGCGCCCGGGCGAGTTCGGCGCGTTCGGTCGGATTCTGGTGTGCGGCCATCGGCCCAGGATGCCGCCGCCCGGCCGCCGACGCCCCCGGGCCCCGCGCGTTTCCCGCGAATGCCTCAATACGCGGGAACGCCGGGGAACGCTCAAGAATGGCCTGGAATACGCAGGAATAGGGCGGGATGGGCAGGGACAGGCCGGATACGTAGTCACATACGTAACAGAGAACGCCAGAAGATCTTCCCAAAGAGAGCGTCAATTCTCATATAGTGACCACGACTTGCCGGGGAATTATCAACTCCAGTTGTCGCATTCCTCGCTGCCGCCCCGAGCCGTCCCGATAAGACCCATTCATCCCCCAGGCGCCGACCGGCCGCCGCTCCCGCCCGCCCCGTAGCCCCGACCGCCACCGCTCCGCCCGACCACCGCCGCCGCCACCCGCCCCGTCGCGCCGCCCGTTCCGCCCGTTCCGCCCGCCCCGTCCGCCCCAAGGACTCCACTTGAGCCCCTCATCCCGGCCGACCGCACTGGCCCTGCTGACCTCACTGGCCGTCACCGGTTCCCTGTGCCTGTGGGCGGTCGTCGCCGCCCCCGTATCGGTGCGGGCCCCGCTGGCCTGGGGCGCGGGCGCCGCCGCCGTGCTGCTGTCCGCCGCCGTGGCCGCCGCCGTCCACGCCCGCGCCAACGCCGACCGGCTGCGTGCCCGGCTCGCGTCGGAGACCCAGCGGTTCACCGGCGAGATCAGCCGACTGGTGTCCGCCTCCGCCGCCGACGGCCAGCGGTTCACCGCCGAGACCGCCCGCATCAAGGGCGCCGCCGACGCCGAGACCGCCCGGATCGCCGCGCGGGCCGCGGCCGACGTGGAGCGGCTGAGCGGCGAGGTCGAGCAGCTCACCGCCCGCGCGGCCCGCAGCGAGAGCGAGCGGTCCGCCGCCATCGCCGCCTGCGCCAACGCCGCCGGCCGGATGCAGGCCCTGGCCACCAGCATGCTCGCCGACCTGCGCGAGATGGAGCACCGGCACTCCGGCGAGGACGTCCTCGGCGACCTGCTCCACCTGGACCACCGCACCGCCCAGGCGGGCCGCCTCGCCGACTCCATCGCCGTGCTGACCGGCGCCCGTTCCGGACGGCGCTGGGCCAAGCCGATCGTGATGGAGTCGATCCTGCGCGGCGCCATGGGCCGGATCAGCGGCTACCAGCGGGTGCGTCTGCACTCGACGAGCGATGTCGCGGTCGCCGGCCACGCGGCCGAGGGCGTCATGCACGCGCTCGCGGAACTCCTCGACAACGCCGCGAACTTCTCGCCGCCCACGGCCGAGGTCCATGTGTACGTCGAGGAGGTGCCGGCCGGCATCGTCGTCACCGTCGAGGACAGCGGCCTGGTCATGAGCGATGTGCAGCTGCGCCGCGCCGAGCGCGCGGTGTCCGCCGCCGACCAGGACCTGACGGGGCTCTCCGGCACCCGGCTCGGCCTCGCCGTCGTCGGCCGGCTGGCCCGCAAGCACGGCCTGACCGTGTCGTTCCGGCCGTCCGCGCGCGGCGGCACGGGCGCGCTGCTGATGCTCCCGCAGGAGATCCTCACCCGGATCCCGGCCTCGAACGCCCCGCGGCCCGCCGTCCCCGCGCAGGCCCCGGCCCCGGCCCCGAACGCCCCCCGGCCCGCCGCCCCCGCCGCCTCCGGCCCGGCCCCGGCCGCCTCCGGCCCGTCGTCCGCACGGCCCGCATGGGCCACGGGCGCCGAGAGCACCGAGAACGCCGAGAGCGCGGCGTTCCGGCCGGCCGCCCCGGCGGCCCCCGAACCGGAGCCCTCGCACGGCACGGCCGCCGAGGCCGCCCCCGCCGAGGCCCGGCACCCGCGGCCCGCCCCGGCCGCGCCGGCCGGCCACCCGCCCGCCGCCGTGCCCCCGGCCGCCCCCGCCGCCCCGGACTCCGCCGCCTCCGACACCACCGGCGGCCTGCCCCGGTTCGGCGAGAGCGGGCTCCCCCGGCGGCCCCGCGGCCGTACCCTCGCCGCCGCCGAGGCCCGCATGGCCGAGGCCCGCGACAGGGCCGAGAACTCCGACGGCGCCGGCGAGTCCCGGCCCCGTGCAGCCGACCCCAAGGAACAGGCAGCCCGCTTCAGCAGCTTCCGCCGGGCTGTCCGGCCCAGTCCCCCGCACCCGGAAGAAGGCAACACCCGATGACCGCGACCACCGACGAGAAGCTCAACTGGCTGCTGGAGGGGCTCCTGGAGCGCACCCCCGGCGCCCGCCACGCCCTCGTCCTGTCCAGGGACGGCCTCAAGCTGTGCCGCACCCCCGAGCTGACCGTCGACCAGGCCGACCAGCTGGCCGCGATCTCCGCCGGCATCCAGAGCCTCTCGCACGGCGCGTCCGTCGAGTTCGGCGACGGCACCGGCGGCGTGCGGTCCGCCATGACCGAGTTCTACGGCGGTGTGCTGTTCATCGTCGAGGCCGGGGCCGGCGCCCATCTGGCGGTCGTCGCCTCCGACGAGGCCGACGTCGGTCTGGTCGGGCACAACATGAGCGAACTCGTCGAGCAGCTCGGCGAGCACCTCAGCGCCCCGCCGCGCTCGGCCGCCGGGGCGACGGGGTCCGCCTCCGCCGCGAACGCGAACGTATGAGCCGCCCCCGTCCCGGCCGGGACGACGCCCCCGACCGGCTGTACACCCTCACCGGGGGCCGCAGCCGGTCCGACTCGGACGCGTTCGACCTGGTGACCCTGGTGGTCTCCGAGTGCGAGCCGACCCCCGGCATGCAGTCGGAGCACGCGACGATCCTGCGGATGTGCACCCTGCCCACCGCCGTCGTGGAGATCGCCGCGGGTCTCGGACTGCCCGTCGGCATCGTCCGCATCCTGCTGTCCGATCTGCTGGCCACCGGCCGGATCAGCGCCCGCCACCCGCGCACCGCCCGGGTCGCGGACCGGCTCCCCGACCCCGACATCCTGGAACAGGTGCTCGTTGGACTCCGCAATCTCTGACCGTCCCGCCCTCAGGGCGACGGCCGACAACGGACTGAAGATCGCCATCGTCGGCGGCTTCGGGGTGGGCAAGACCACCATGGTCCGCTCCGTCAGCGAGATCCGCCCGCTGAACACCGAAGAGACCATGACCAGCGCGGGCGAGGCCGTCGACCACCTCGACGGCGTCCAGTCGAAGACGGCCACCACCGTCGCCTTCGACTTCGGCCGGATCACGCTCGACGAACGCTCGGTGCTGTACCTCTTCGGCGCCCCCGGGCAGGAGCGCTTCTGGTTCCTGTGGGACCGGCTGTTCGCGGGCTCGCTGGGCGCCGTCGTCCTCGTCGACACCCGCCGACTCGCCGACTCCTGGTACGCGATCGACCGCCTGGAGCACCACGGCGCCCCGTTCATCGTGGCCTGCAACGACTTCGGCGGCCCGGTCCACACCGAGCGGCAGATCCGGGAGGCGCTGGCCCTCTCGGACGACGTGCCGCTGGTGGAGTGCGACGCCCGGGACCGCTCGTCCAGCAAGTACGTGCTGATCACGCTGGTCGAGTATCTGCACACCCTGTCGCGGCGCCGGCTGGCCGCCGCGTCCGCCGACCCGTCCGCCACCCCTCCGGGGACCGCCCCGGAGAAGACCCCGGAGCCCACGTCGTGACCCAGCCCCCGGCGCCGCCCGCCGGCTGCCCCGCGTCCGAGGGCCGGGTGCCGCTCTCCGGCCCCCGGTTCCAGACCGAACCGACCCGGCTGTACCGGGAGATGCGCCGCGACCACGGGGCGGTGGCGCCCGTCGTCCTGGACGGCGACGTGCCCGCCTGGCTGGTGCTCGGCTACCGCGAACTGCACCAGGTCACCGGCGACCCGGTGCTGTTCAGCCGCGACTCCGACCTGTGGAACCAGTGGCACCGCATCCCGGACGACTGGCCGCTGCTGCCGATGATCGGCCGCAAGCAGCCGTCGATCCTCTACACGGTCGGCCCCCGGCACACCGAGCGCGCCGCGATGATCAGCAACGCGCTGGAGGGCGTCGACCCGTTCGCCCTGAAGCGGTACGCGGAGGAGTTCGCCGACGCCCTCGTCGACCGGTTCTGCTCCACCGGCGGCACCGATGTCATCGCCGACTACGCGATGCTGCTCCCGGCGCTCGTCCTGGCGAAGATCTACGGCTTCTCCGACGCCGTCGGCGCGGCGCTGGTCGGCTCGCTCAACGACATGATCGACGGCCGGGAACGGGCCCTGGCCGGGCAGCGGCACCTGGCCACGTCCATGTTCCAGCTGCTGGCCGACAAGCACGCCGTCCCCGGCGACGACGTCGCGACCCGGATGCTGGCCGACCGGGGCGGCTTCACCGACGAGGAGGTCGCCCAGGACCTCATGGTGATGATGGCCGCGGGACACCAGCCGACCGCCGACTGGATCGGCAACTCGCTGCGGCTGATGCTCACCGACGACCGCTTCGCCGCCTCCCTCTCGGGCGGCCGGCACAGCGTCGCCGAGGCCATGAACGAGGTGCTCTGGGAGGACACCCCGACCCAGAACGTCGCCGGCCGCTGGGCCTCGCGCGACACCCGCCTCGGCGGACGCCACATCCAGGCCGGCGACATGCTGCTGCTGGGCATCGCCGCCGCCAACTACGACCCGCAGGTCCGCACCGACGGCTCCGCGCTGACCGGCGGCAACAACGCGTTCCTCTCCTTCGGCCACGGCGAGCACCGCTGCCCGTTCACCGCCCAGGAGACCGCCGAGGTCATCGCCCGCACCGGCATCGAGGTGCTGCTGGACCGGCTCCCGGACATCGACCTCGCGTGCTCCGCCGAACAGCTCACCCGCCGCCCGTCCCCCTGGCTGCGGGGCCTGACGGCCCTGCCCGTGGTCTTCACCCCCACCCCCGCCATCGGCTCCGCCACCGGCGCCGCCCTCGCATCCGCCATCGGACCAGTCAACGGACCAGTCAACGGAGGCCCCAGATGACCCGGATCGTGCTCGACCCCCTCGTCACCGACCTCGACGGCGAGTCCGCCCGGCTGCGCGCGGCCGGGCCGCTCGCCGAGGTGGAACTGCCGGGCGGAGTGCCCTGCTACGCCGTGACCCACCACGCCGAGGCCCGCCGGCTGCTCACCGACGGCCGCCTCGTGAAGGACATCGACGTCTGGGGCGCCTGGCAGCGGGGCGAGATACCCGTGGACTGGCCGCTGATCGGCCTCGCCAACCCCGGCCGCTCCATGCTCACCGTCGACGGCGACGACCACCGCCGGCTGCGCACCCTGGTCGCCCAGGCCCTGACCGTGAAGCGGGTGGAACGGCTGCGCCCCCGCGTCGAGGCCCTGACCGCGGCGGGCCTGGACCGGCTGGCCGCGCTCGCCGAGGGCGGCCGGCCGGTCGACCTGAAGGCGGAGTTCGCCTACCCGCTGCCCATGAACGTGATCAGCGAGCTGATGGGCGTCGACAGCGCCGACCACCCCCGGCTGAAGGAACTGTTCGAGCAGTTCTTCTCGACCCAGACCCCGCCCGAGGAGGTCCCGCGGATGATGGCGGACCTCGGCGCGCTCTTCACGAAGATCGTCGACGGCAAGCGGGAGAACCCGGGCGACGACCTCACCAGCGCCCTGATCGCCGCGTCCGAGGACGGCGACCGCCTCACCGGCGAGGAGATCGTCAACACCCTCCAGCTGATCATCGCGGCCGGTCACGAGACCACGATCAGCCTGATCGTCAACGCGGTCGCCGCCCTCCAGACCCACCCCGGGCAGCGCGCCCGGGTGCTGAGCGGCGAGGTGCCGTGGGAGAACGTGATCGAGGAGACCCTGCGCTGGTCGACGCCCACGTCCCACGTCCTGTTCCGGTTCGCCGCCGAGGACGTCGAGGTGGGCGACCGGATCCTGCCGAAGGGCGAGGCGCTGATCGTCTCCTTCGGCGCGCTCGGCCGCGACGAGGGACAGCACGGCCCGACGGCCGGCGAGTTCGACGTCACCCGCACCCCCAACCGCCACATCGCGTTCGGCCACGGCCCGCACGTCTGCCCGGGCGCGGCGCTCTCCCGGCTGGAGGCGGGGGTGGCGCTGCCCGCCCTGTACGAGCGGTTCCCGGACCTGGAACTGGCCGTCCCGGCGTCCGAGCTGCGCAACAAGCCGGTCGTCACCCAGAACGACCTGTACGAGCTCCCGGTGCGACTGGGCTGACGCCCGCACGGGCAGGCCCGGAGTGACACAGATCCCGCGCCCCCCTCCCCGTACCCGCCGCCCCGGGCCGCGCCGCGCGCGGCCCCCGCACACGGCAGCCGTACCCGGCGGCCCGTACCCGCGGAATCCGCGCGCCCGGGGCCCGCGCGGCGATGGTCCACTCACCGGAGCGGATGTCTCATCCGACGGACACGGCCCTCGGCGCCGTCCCCGAGGCACTACGCTCCGGTTCGTGGCCGATATCCAGATTCCCGCTGACATCAAGCCCGCCGACGGACGCTTCGGCGCCGGTCCCTCCAAGGTGCGGACGGAGGCGCTCGACGCCCTGGCCGCCACCGGCACGTCCCTGCTCGGCACGTCCCACCGCCAGGCCCCGGTCAAGAACCTGGTCGGCTCGGTCCGGCAGGGCGTGCGCGACCTCTTCTCGCTCCCCGAGGGCTACGAGGTGATCCTGGGCAACGGCGGCTCCACCGCCTTCTGGGACATCGCGACGCACGGGCTGATCGAGAACAAGTCCCAGCACCTGACCTTCGGCGAGTTCTCCTCGAAGTTCGCGAAGGCCGCCGAGCTCGCCCCGTGGCTGGCCGAGCCGTCCGTGATCTCCTCCGACCCGGGCACCCACCCGGAGCCGCGGGCCGAGGAGGGCGTGGACGTGTACGCGTTCACCCACAACGAGACGTCGACCGGTGTCGCCGCGCCGGTCCGGCGGGTCGCGGGCGCCGACGAGGGCTCCCTGGTCCTGGTGGACGCCACCTCCGGCGCGGGCGGCCTGCCCGTCGACATCACCCAGTCGGACGTCTACTACTTCGCCCCGCAGAAGTCCTTCGCCTCCGACGGCGGCCTCTGGATCGGCGTCTTCTCCCCGGCCGCCCTGGAGCGCGCCGCGCGCGTCCACGCCTCGGGCCGCCACATCCCGGAGTTCTTCTCGCTCCCCACGGCGATCGACAACTCCCTCAAGAACCAGACGTACAACACCCCCGCCCTGGCGACCCTCTTCCTCCTGAACGAGCAGCTGGAGTGGCTGAACGGCCAGGGCGGCCTGGACTTCGCGACCGGCCGCACCGCCGCCTCGTCCCAGCACCTGTACGGCTGGGCCGAGGAGTCCAAGCACGCCACCCCGTTCGTCTCCGACCCGGCGAAGCGCTCCCAGGTCATCGGCACGATCGACTTCTCGGACGAGATCGACGCGCCGGCCGTCGCCAAGGCCCTGCGCGCCAACGGGATCGTCGACACCGAGCCGTACCGCAAGCTGGGCCGCAACCAGCTGCGCGTGGCGATGTTCCCGGCGATCGACCCGGCGGACGTCCAGGCCCTGACGGCCTGCGTCGACTACGTGATCGAGAAGCTCTGACGAACCCCGGCCCGCGCCCGTAGCCCCGACGCCCGCGAAGGTCCCCGCGCACCCGACGCGCGCGGGGACCTTCGCCGTTCACCCGACCGGGTGGCACGCCGCCTTCCGGGCCCGGGCGGCAGGATCGTCCTACGATGATGACCTCGACATCATCCCTTCAGGAGGCCCGCAATGTCTGCAGCAGCAGTCGAGCACCCCTGTGACGGTGAACCCGAATCCCTGCTGGACACGGCCAACAGCCTCACGGAGCAGCTTCCGGGGTACCGAGTCGAGATCATCGGAGGCGTCATCACCGTGGCCCCACCCCCGGACGGACCGCACGCGAACGCACTGACCACGCTGATGGTTCCCTTCCTGGCCGCAGGTCTCCACGGCGAGGAAAGCAGAGTGCTCCAGGGCATCGGCCTGTGGCTCCCCAGCGGTCCCATGGACTACGCCATCCCCGACCTGGCCCTCGTCGACGCCGATTTCGACGAGCACCTGGTCGAGAACAACTGCTACGACCCGGCCGTCTTCCGCCTGGTGCTGGAGGTCACCTCCGGCAATTACAACAACGACCTGCGCAACAAGGTCGCCGCGTACGCCGAGGCCAAGATCCCGGTGTACGTGATCGTCGACCGCAAGCACGGGCGGGTGCACGTCCTGACGGACCCCATGGGGGGCGGTTACGACAGCCACCAGGTGTACGCCCCCGGGCAGTCCGCGTCGCTGCCCGACTCCATCGGCGCCCCGGTGGCCCTCGACGTGGACGATCTCATCCGGGCCGGCCGGACCCGCGCCTGACGGCCGGGGCGGGCCCCGGGGGCGCTCAGGACGCGGCTGCGAGCAGCACGTCGCGGAGCCGGGTGATGCCCGTCGTCCACTTCTCGTTGTCCTCCCACAGCTCGCGCAGCTCCGAGTTGTCGCCGAGCACCGCGTCGAGGGCCTTCGCCGCGAGCGGGCGCAGGTCCGCCGGGAGGGCGGGCAGTTGCTCGTCCGGGCCGTAGGCGGTGGTCACCGGCTCCCCGCCCGGGCACTGAGCGCCGATCAGCGCCGCCGCCGCGACCGCCTCCGACCCCTCGTCGCTGTCCAGGTAGTCCGCCGCGATCGCGATCTCAAGGGCCGTGCGGATCAGCGCGGGCCGCTCGGCTTCGGGCGCGTCGTCCAGACGCCCCGAGAAGTCCGCGGCGGAGTCGTTGTCGAAGTGGCCGAAGTCCCAGGTGCCCATGGGTGTCCCCTCAGTGTGAAACAGCGTCGGCCGGCGAGTTCCACCGGCGTGCGCCATCCTCACACCCGCCACTGACAACGCCCGACGACGGCCCCTCGGCGCGCGTGCCGGTTCCGTTCCCAGCGACGCTCGCCGTCGTGCCACCTCTCCGTGGGCGTCAGCCCGGCCGCCGCGGCCACGGCGGCGGACGCGGCGTGGTCGGGGTGGACGTGGGCGACGACGGCGCGCACCGCCGTCTCCCGTACCAGGCGGTCCACCAGACCCGCCGCGGCCTCCTTGGCGTATCCCCGGCCCTGCCACCGCGTCCCGACCACCCAGGCGATCTCCGCCTCCGCCGTCCGGGTGTCCACCGTCGCCTGGACGTATCCGGCCAGCCGGTCCTCGTCCCGTGCCCGCAGCACCCAGTTCCACCACCGCACCCCGGGGTCGGGCGAACCGGCGGTCTGACGTTCGTAGCGGGCCCGCAGCCCGTCGGCGGACTCCGGGACGCCCCCGGTGAAGGCGTACAGGGCCGGGTCGGCCAGCACCGCCGCCATCTCGTCCGCGTGCGCGACCCGCAGCGGCAGGGCGTCGAGCCGGAGGGTGGAGAAGGGGTCGGGCTCCTGGTTCGTCACGGCGCCCGAGCCTACGCGCGTGACGCGCCCGCCGGTCCGGGCGCCCCGGACCGGGACGCCCGGAGAACCGGACGCCCGGTCGCCCCCGCCCGACGGCGGCGGCGCTCAGCGGCTCAGCCGCTGGAAGCGTCGTACGGCCAGGGGCAGGAACACCGCGGTCAGCGCCAGCGGCCACACCACCGCCATCAGCAAGGCGTGTTCCTCGACCCAGGTGCCGCCGCTCGCCACCGGGTTGCCGAAGAGCGCGCGCGTCGCCGTGACCGTGGACGAGATCGGGTTCCAGGCGGCGACGGCGCCCAGCCAGCCCGGCATCAGGGACGGCGCGACCAGGGCGCTGGAGATCATCGTGGCCGGGAACGCGATCGCGTACAGCCCGCCGGCCGACTCCGGGCCCGGGACCAGCAGCCCGAGCCAGACACCGACCCATATCAGGCTGAACCTGAGCAGCAGGAGCAGTCCGAACGCCCCGACGGCGGCGGCCGGTCCGTCGCCCGCGCGCCAGCCGATCGCCAGCGCGGTCGCCCCCAGGATCGTCAGTTCGGCGGCGGCGACCAGCAGATCGGCGAGACCGCGTCCGGCGCAGACCGCGACCGGCGCCATCGGCATGGAGCGGAACCGGTCCACCACTCCCTTCCCGACGTCCGTCACCATGGCCACGGCGGTGTTCATGAAGCCGAGGGCCATGGTGGTGGCGAACATGCCCGGCATCAGGAACTCCCGGTAGTCGCCCCCGCCGGGAACCTTCATGGCGCTGCCGAAGACGTACCCGTACAGCAGCACGGAGAGGATCGGGAAGCCCAGCTGCCAGACGATGGCGAGCGGCTGTCGCCGGTAGTGGGTGAGGGTGCGGCGGGCCACGTTCCAGCTGTCGGCCAGCGCCCAGTGGAGCCGGCCGCGTGCGGGCCCCCACGCCCGCGGTTCGACGACGGTCACGCCGTCACCTCCGCTTCCCCGGTCGCGCCGTCCGTGCGGTTCCCGGCCGGGCCGCCCGTCGGCGGGCTTCCGGTCAGAGCGAGGAAGACGTCGTCGAGGGTCGGCCGGCGCAGCCCGATGTCCTCGACGGCGATCCCCCGGTCCTGAAGGGTCCTGACGACCTCGGTGAGCGCGGCGACCCGGTCCGGGACCCGGGTGTGCACACGGCGGGCCGCGTCGTCGAGGGCGACGGGGCCGGTACCGGCGACCCGTTCCACGATCCCGGCGACCGCGGGCAGGTCCGCCGCGTCACCCGCGACGACCTCGATCCGGTCGCCGCCCACCCGGTTCTTCAGCCCGTCCGGGGTGTCGTCGGCGACGGCCCGGCCCCGGTCGACGACGGTGACGCGCGAGGCGAGCCGGTCGGCCTCCTCCAGATACTGGGTGGTGAGCAGCACCGTCGTGCCACCCGCCACCAGAGCCCTTACGCTGTCCCACACCTCGCCCCTGCCGCGCGGATCGAGCCCCGTCGTCGGCTCGTCCAGAAACAGCACCTGGGGGGCGAGGATCATCGACGCCGCGAGATCGAGGCGGCGTCGCATGCCGCCACTGTACTCCCCGGCCCCCAGGTCCGCGGCCCCGACCAGACCGAACTGGTCCAGCAGTTCCGCGGCGCGCCGCCGGGCCCGGTCACCCCCCAGGTGGAAGAGGCGTCCGAACATCTCCAGGTTCTGCCGGCCGGTCAGGACCTCGTCGACGGCGGCGTACTGCCCGGCGAGACCGATCCTCGCGCGGACGCGACGGGGTTCGCGCGCCACGTCCAGCCCGGCGACCTCGGCGCGCCCGCCGTCGAACCGCAGCAGCGTCGACAGGACGCGCACGGCGGTGGTCTTGCCCGCCCCGTTCGGTCCGAGCAGCCCGTGCACGACGCCGCGCCCCACCGTCAGGTCGAACCCGTCGAGCGCCCTCGTCTCTCCCTCGCCGCGTCCGTCCCCGCGCTGCCGCCGGTACCGCTTGACGACTCCCTCGGCACGTACGGCACATCCGTTCGCACCCATCGCATGACCCCCTTCGTCCACCGAATCGCGCGACCGCGCCGAGGGCTCGTCCTCACGTCGCCTCCGGCCGAACACCGCGAGTGCGAGGAGGAAGCCCGAGCGGCCGCCGAACCGGCGCCCCGGAGGGACGCCGACCCTTTGCGTACACCGTACCCACATGAGAGTACATCGTACGCAGTTTTGGTCCGGCGACTCGCCCCCGGCGGCTTACGCTGAAGCCATGGCTCAGAGGGACGCAGCGGGTGCGACGGACGGAACGACGGCCGGCAGCGGCGATGTCGCGCGCAGCCTGGAGCTTCTCTGGGGCGTCGGCAACCGGCCCGCCCGCGGCCCCCGGCCGGCCCTCACCCTCGACCGGATCATCGCCGCCGCCGTGGGGATCGCCGACGCGGAGGGCCTGACCGCCTTGTCGATGCGACGGCTCGCCACCGACCTGGGCACCGGCACGATGTCGCTCTACCGCTACGTCCCCGGCAAGGCCGAGCTGCTCGACCTGATGCTCGACCACGTCCTGGGCGAGCCGTCGGCCGTCCACGACGGCACGACGGACGGCGGGCCCGAGGACTGGCGCGCCGCCCTGAGCGCCATGGCCCACGCCCACCTGGAGCAACTGCACCGCCACCCCTGGCTGCTCAAGGTCAATCAGGCGCGCACGGTCCTCGGCCCCAACGCCCTGCGCGGCCTGGAGAGATCCCTGGCCGGCATCAGGGGGATGGGCCTGCCCGACACCGAGCTGATCTCCACGATCATCACGGTCAACAGCTTCGTGGAGGGCATCGCCCGCGCCCGGTTCCACACCTCGGAGGCCGCGCGGGAGACCGGGGTGAGCGACGGCGACTTCTGGGAGCACCAGCGCCCCTACCTGGAACGGGCCATGCTGAGCGGCGACTATCCGCTGATGGCGGCCCTCTCCGAGGACGCGTTCGGCCAGGGGACCGACCACTTCGCGTTCGGTCTGCAACGGCTGATCGACGGTTTCGAGGCGCTCGTCCGCCGGCGGGCCGGGGGATGAGCCGCACCGCCCGCCCCGCGGGGACGGGTCTCGCCGGGACGCCGGCCGCGGCGGCAGGCGGCAGGCGGCCGCCGGTCAGCTCCGGCGCCGTCGCATGAGGAGGACGGCGCCCGCGGCGACGAGCACCAGCACCCCGGTCAGGCTCATGCCCTTGGCGCCGACCCCGTCCCCGGCGTCCCCGGCGGACGAGGGCGAGCCCCCGGCGGACGCGTTCCCGCCCCGCCCGGCGTCCTTCTCCAGGTCGACCCGGACCACGTCGCTGCGCGTCCCCTCGGAGCCGAACATCAGCGCCGAGCCGTCCGCCGTGTACGTCACGGACTCGGCCTGCCGCTGGAGCGGCGCCCGGACGGCGTGGTCGGCGCCGAGCCGGCCGTCGGCGAAGGCGTAGGCCCGGGCGCTGAAGTACGAGCGCAGCACCAGCTCCTTGCCGTCCGGTGAGAACGCCCCGTCCGTCACCCACGGCACCTCCCCGACCCGCCGGAACACGTTCACGGAGCCGGTGGTGAGCCGGGCCGGGCCCTCGTACAGCCCGCCGCCGCCCTCCTTCTTCGACGCGATGTAGACCCGGCCGGTCACCGGATGCACCATCAGCGCCTCGGCGTTGCGCGGGCCGTCCGCGTACTTCACGTCGAACTGGGTGGCGCGGACCGTGGCGTCCTTCAGCTCCTTCGGCTCCGGGAAGCGGTAGATCCAGACGTGGTCCCAGCTGCCGTCGAGGTTGTCGCCGATGTCCCCCACGTACAGGTCGCCGTCGGGGCCCAGCGAGATGGCCTCCACGTCGCGCGGCCGCCCCACCCCGGTCATGGTGATCGTCGCGACGGTCTTCCCGGTGCGGGAGTCGACGGCGTAGACGTACGGGCCGTCGTCGCTGTCGTTGTGCGTCCAGTAGACGCCCGGGTGGGCCCGGCTGGCGGCGAGGCCGCTGGACTCGGTGATCCGGGGGTCCTCGATGGTGAAGCTCCGGTCGGCCCCGTCGCCGGACTCGGCGGCGGCAGCCCCGGCGGAGAGCGCCCCGGCGAGCAGGAGCAGGGCGGCGGTTCCGGACGCAGTCAGGTACGAACGCATGCCGCAAGTGTCCATCGTCACGCCGGCGCCGGGGGATCATTCCCGGGTGATCCGCGATGATGGCGTCCATGCGTTTCACGTTTGTCGGCGACAGCATGACGATCGGCCGCGCCGGCGACGTCACCTGGCGGTACCGGATGTGGCGGCATCTCTCGGCCGTCCTCGACGCCCCGTTCGCGATCGTCGGCCCGCGCAGCGCGCTGTACGACGCGGAGGCGGACGCCGCCGTCAGTCACGCGTACGGCGCGCCGGACTTCCCCGTCGAGGCGCGCGCCCATCTGGCCGGCTGGGGCGAGGGCTGGCTGCACATGGCCCCGGTGATCGCCGACGTCGTCGCCGGGCACCGCACCGATGTGCTGCTCGTCTCGCTGGGCCTGATCGACCTGGGGTTCTACACCGACAGCGACCGGACCGCCCGGAACGCACGGGCGTTCGTCGCCGCCGCCCGCACCGCCAACCCGCGCGTGCGGATGGTGCTGCTGCCCGTGATACCGAACATACGGGCCGAGTCCGACGCCCCGTTCGCCGCCGAGTGCGACCGCTTCAACGAACTCCTGGCGAAGGCCGTGGCCGACCTCGACGACCCGATGTCCCCGCTCCTGCTGGCCTCCCGCCCGCCCGGGTACGACATCCACCGGGACACCTACGACGGCACGCATCCCGGCCCCACCGGCGAGCATCTGCTGGCCGGCGCGTTCGCCGACGCGATGCACCAGGCGTGGGGCCTGGGCGGCCCGTACGCGGCCCGCCCGTAGGACCCCGCCCCCGCGCGCCCCCGCTCGTAGGCACGTACGGGGCCGTCCAGGACGGCCGGACCCGCCGCGTCCCCGCCGGTCGGGAAGCCCCGCCGGTCAGGCGTCCCGCCGGGTCGCGGGCCGGGCCTTGATGTGCATCCGCTCGCCCTGCGGGCCGAACAGGCTGAGGAATTCGACCGGTTCGGGCCCGGCGCTGGCCCACGCGTGCGGGGTGCGCGTGTCGAACTCGGCGGCCTCGCCCGCCGTCAGCACCAGATCGTGCTCGCCCAGCACCAGCCGCAGCCGCCCCGCCAGCACGTACACCCACTCGTACCCCTCGTGGACCCGCTGCTCCAGCGGCCCCGTCGCGCCCCGGCCGCCGGGCAGGATCTGCTTGTACGCGTGCAGCCCGCCGAAGTGCCGGGTCAGCGGCACGAAGGTCATCCCGTCCCGAGTGAGGGGCCGGAAGTGCACGCGGGGGTCACCGGTGGGCGGGGCGCCGACGAGTTCGTCGAGCGCGACCCCGTACGCCTTGGCCAGCGGCAGCAGCAGTTCGAGGGTGGGCCTGCGCCCGCCGGACTCCAGCCGCGAGAGCGTGCTGAGGGAGATGCCGGTGGTCTCGCTGAGCCGGGCGAGGGTCGTACCCCGCTCCCGGCGCAGGGCGCGCAACCGGGGGCCGACGCCCGTCAGCACGGCCGAGATCTCGTCGTCCGCGCGCGGACCGTGATCCGCCCGCCGGTCGCCGCCCTCCCGGGGGACGCCGGGGCCCTCCCGGTGATCGCCGGGCCTGTGCCGCGCACCGCGCGTCCGGTGCTCCGAGCCTTCCGCCATGCGCCCATTATCGGCCGGGGTCAGGACGGCAGGATCATCGCCAGCGAAAGCCGGGTGAGTTCGTCGGTCAGCCATTCGGCGTCGACCTGGCGGGGACGCCGGCCGTGATGCGCCATGAGCTCGTCCACGGCGTGGTTCAGCACCGTGACGGTCACGGTGTGGTCGCTCGGCACCGCCTCGCCCCGGCGCACGGCGCGTTCCGCCTCGGAGGTCAGGAACTCGATCCACATGGTCCGCCAGGTGGCGAGGTGGTTGTCCACCTCCCGGCTCACCCCGAGCGCCTCGACGAACGCCACCCTGGCCGCGCACGGGTCCTCGGTGACCGCCTTCACATAGGCCTCGAAGAGCAGCCGGACGCGTTCCCGGGTCGGACAGTCCTCCATCCCCTCGGCCATCAACGCGTTCTCGGCGGCGCGCAGTCCGTAGGTGGCGACCTCGTCGTAGATCGCCATCAGCAGCACCTCGCGCGAGACGAACTCCTGCTGGAAGACGTGGACGGGCACCCTCGCCTGCTCGCACAGGTCCTCGACGCTCGTGTTCGCGTACCCGTACGCGGCGAACAACTGACGTCCGGCACGCAGGAGCCGGTCCCGTGCCTCCTGGCTCTCCGCCGTCTGCCCGGCCGCCCCGTTCCGCTGGTTCGCCACGGCACCCACCATCGGTCCTCCTTCGTCGTCCGTACCGCCGGTCCCCACTCTTCCTGCTCGGCCCGGTCGGTGGGGTCTCCGCCACGCAGTGGGACACGCGGGGCGGCACCTTCTTCACGTCCGTTCGTCCGGCTAAACGGTGCCGCCGCGCATCGGTTCCGGGTCACGGGGAGTTCGCTCACCGGCGCCGCCGCCCGAGCCGGGCGCGACGGGGCCGGCGGCGCCCGACGGGCCGGGCCGGCCGTCTCCGGACCGTCCCGCGGCGGGAGGGGGAGAGCCGCCGGAGAAACACCGCCCGGCGTCCCCGGAAAACCCCCCGCCACGCTCGTCCGCGCACGCGCCGACGCCCGAACGGGCCGTTCCCGACCGGCACTTCCGCCCCGTACACCGGGGCCCGGCACACGTCCCGGGGCGGCCTCCACCGCCGCTCCCGACGCTGGGTTCCGGCGCCGCGCGGACCTACGATTCCCCCTTCCGTGCAACGAGAAAAGGGAACGGGATCGCGTGGAACGGAACATTCGCACGACGGACGACGTGCTCAGGCTTCTGGACGACCTGGTCTCGCCGGAGGCCGACCGGTGGACGGCCGGCGCGGCGGGATGGTGGGACGGCTTCTACGCGGACCGGTCGCGGCCCGTGCCGTTCTTCGCGGCGAAGCCCGACGAGAGCCTCGTCTCGTACGTCGACCGGGGGCTCGTCGCCCCGGGCCGCGCCCTGGACCTGGGGTGCGGGCCGGGCCGCAACGCCCTGCACCTGGCCTCGCGGGGCTTCCGGGTCGACGCGGTGGACCTGTCGCCGGAGGCGCTCGCCTGGGCCGGGGAGCGCGCCCGGGAGGCCGGGGCGGCGGACGACATCCGCTTCCTCCGGGGCGACGCCTTCGCCCTCGCGGAGACCGAACTGGCCGGGCCGTACGACCTGGTCCACGACTCCGGCTGCTTCCACCATCTGCCGCCGCACCGCCGGGTCAGCTATCTCGCGCTGCTGGACCGCGTCCTGGCCCCCGGCGGCCATCTCGCCCTCACCTGCTTCGCGGCCGGCGAGGCGGGCATGGGGAGCGAACTCCCCGACGCCGCCTTCTACGACGGGGCGGGGCTGCGCGGCGGGCTGGCCTACACACCGGAGTCGCTGCGCCGGATCTTCTCCGGCCTGACAGAGGTCGAACTCCGGCGCATGAACGACGAACCGCCCGCGTCCGCCCGCTTCGGCGAACCGTTCCTCTGGACGGCCCTGTTCCGCCGCCCGCCGACGGCCTGAGCGCCTGGGCCGCCTGGGCCGCCTGGGCCGCCTGGGCCGCCTGGGCCGCCTGGGCCGCCTGGGCCGCCTGGGCCGCCTGGGCCGCCTGGGCCGCCTGGGCCGCCTGGGCCGCCTGGGCCGCCTGGCGGAACCTACCGGCCGGGCCGTGCGGGCGGGGCCGTGAAGGCGACGTCCGCGGCGCGCGGGACGACCTCCAGGTCGCTGCCGAGGGACCACTCCGCCACCCGCGAGACCGCCGCGGCCGGGACCCCGTCGCCGATCCCGGGGGCCGCCGGGATGTCGTGCGTCGCGTGGGCGTCGTGCGGCATGACGACCCGGTGGCCCAGCGCCAGGGCCGTCCGCGCGGTCGCCCGGACGCACATCTCGGACATCACCCCGCAGACGGCGAGCGACCGCACCCCCGCGCCGGTCAGCAGGTCCCCCAGCGGGGTCTCGTGGAAACCGTCGTCCTCGGTCTTGCGGACCACCGCCTCGGCGGGCCCGGGCGCCACGGCGTGGTGGAGTTCCCAGCCGGGCGTGCCGGGCTCGTCGCCCGCCCCGGGCTCCCCGTCGTTCTGGATGTGCACCACGAGCGCCCCGCCGGCGCGCGCCCGGGCGATCAGGTCCGCCGTGCGGTCCACGAGCCGGGCCGCGTCCGGCACCGCCCGGTCGCCCCGGACGGCGTCCAGCTGGACGTCCACCACGAGCAGGGCCTCAACAGGGTCCGGGGAAAAGGTCATTCGGCCATCATGACTCCCGGCGCCGCGCCGCTCCACCGATTTCGGCCGCCGCGCGGTCGAGTCCTGGCGGGGCGGCGGGCAGGGGGCGGGGGCGGGCAGGGGCATGGACCGGCGAGGAGGGCGGGGACCGCCGGGAGGCGGGGACCGTTCCCCCGCGTTCCCCGCCGCCTCCGCTCACGCCGCCGGGCCCGTCATCCGTTCCGGCATTCGTCCGGCGTCGGTTTGTTCGGCGGCGCCTCGCCCATCAGCGGGTAGAGGTGTCGTCGGTAGAGCCGCTCCCAGGTCCCGTCCGTCAGGACCTTCCCCAGGGCGGAGCACACCTCTTTCTTCAGCCGCTTCTCCCCGGGCTTCATCGCGACGCCGTAGCCCTCCAGGCCCTTCCCGGCGTCGAGCCGCTTCAGCCGGGTCGGGTCCTCCTTGACGAATCCGGCGACGATGATGTCGTCGGTGCTGACCGCGTAGACGCCCGACGCGGGATCCAGCAGGCGCCGCACGCACTCCTCGTATCCGTTCGGGCGGGTGGCCGTCAGGTTGTACTTCTCCTTCGCGAGCCAGTCCACATACGTCGAGTCCCGCGCGGTGCAGACCTCCAGATGTTTGTCGAGCAGGAGGCTGGTGTCCTCGACCTTGTACAGCTTCGCCTTCCGGTTCACCAGGAAGCTGCGGTTCGCCACGTAGTACGGCCCGGCGAAGGCGACGCTGTAGTCCGGCGGCTTCGCGTGCTTCCGCTTCTCGGTGATGCTGTACGTGGCGATGACCAGGTCCACCGACCCGCCCTGCAACAGGCTGCTCCGGTTCTCGGTGCTCACGGTCTTGAACTCGACCTCGTCGCGGGCGTAGCCCATGTCCCGCGCGATCGCGTAGGCCAGGTCGACCTCGTAGCCCTGGTACGTGTCCTTCCCGGTCTTCACGCCCAGGCCCGGCTGGTCGGCCTTGACGCCGACCTTCAGGGGCTGGCCCGGGTGCGCCGCCCGGTATGTCTGCTCCGGCGGGGCCTTGCCCTCCCCGGCGGGCGCGTCGGCCCGTTCGTCCTGCCGCGAGCGGTCCACCGCGTACCAGCCGACTCCGGCCAGCAGCGCGACGCACAGGGCGACGACCGCGGCCCGCCGCCCGTACCGGGCCCGCCCCTCCGGGGACCGGGCGGCGGGCGGGGACGGCGCGGCCCGCGGCGACGGCCCCGGGGGCGGGGGCGGCCCGGGGTCCGGGGGCGGGGGCGCCACGGGCCCGGGGGCCGGGTCGGGGAACGTCGGCGGCACCGGCCCGGGTTCGGGTGACGACGGCGGTACGGGGGCGGGGGCCGACGGGGGCGTCTCCCGCGTCGGGTGCTCGTGGAGGACCGCGCGGAGCAGCTGTTCCGCCTCCGCCGCGGACAGGCGTTCGCGGGGGTCCTTGCGCAGCAGTTCCTCGACGACCGGGGTCAGCGGACCGCCGTACGTCATGCGCGGCACCGGCGACTCGTGCACGGAGATCAGGAACTCGACCAGCGACAGCCCGTCGAAGGGCGTCCGGCCCTCGACCATCTCGTACAGCGTGATGCCGAGGGCCCACAGGTCGGACGCCGGCGTCGCCGCCTGCGGCCGGCCCGACGCCTGGTCGAACAGTTCGGGCGCCAGGTACTTCACCGTCCCGACCAGTTCCCCCGACCGGGTGACCGGTACGGCCCCGTCGAAGGTCGCGATCCCGAAATCGGCCAGGATCGCGAACTCCCCCGGCCGGAACAGGACGTTGTGCGGCTTCACGTCCCGGTGGACGACACCGGCGTCGTGCACGGCCCGCAGCCCGCGCAGGATCTGCAGGCCGATCCTGGCCGCCCGCCGGACCGTGAGCTGCTGCTCCGCGCGCAGCAGATCGGCGAGCGAGTGGGCGTTCAGCAGTTCCATCACGATCCAGACCTGGCTGTCGGTCTCGACCCGGTCGTGGACCGCCACCACGTTCTGGTGCTTGATCCTCGCGATGGCCTCCGCCTCGCGCCGCGCCCGCTTCATGAGCTTGGCCTGGGCGTCCGTGCCCACCGCGCCGCGGTCGAGCAGGCCCTTCACGGCGACCTTGCGGTTCAGGCGGGTGTCCAGGGCCTCCCAGACCTCGCCCATCCCGCCGTGCCCGAGCCGGCGCAGCAGCTGGTAGCGCGCGTCGATCATCTCGAACGGCGCGGTGACCGTCTCCGGCGGCGGCTGGGCCTCGGGGCCGTCCTCGCCGGGGCGGCGGCCCGACCGGCCGCCGGTTCCCTCGCCGTGCCGTTCGTCGCCGTGCCGCTCGTCGCCGCGGCGCCCGTCGTCGTGCCGCTCGTCGCCGCGGCGCCCGTCGTCGTGCCGCTCGTCGCCGCGGCGCCCGTCGCCGGTACCGCGATCCGCCATGTCGTCGCCGTGCACCACGCGACCCCCTGTGCGCTCCCTGGACCAACCGCGCTCAGACTAGAGGCACCGTCATCCGCCCGTCCCCTGACCGGACTTGTGATTCGGCCATGTTGTCCCGGGCGTCAGCGCACGGCCCAGATCCACCCCAGCGGAGTGAGCCCCAGGCGGCGGGCGACCGACTGCGACGCGTGGTTGTCGGCCGAGGTGCTGTAGAACAGCACCTCCTTGGCACGGGCCTCGCGTCCCGCCCAGGCCGCCACGGCGGCGGGGGCGAGGCGGCGGCCCCGGTGGTCGGCGCGCGTCCAGACGCCGGCCTCCGCCGCGTCGGCGTTCGTCGCGGGCGAGTGGCAGATCGACACGGGTTCGCGGCCGTCGACGGCCATCGCCCACTCCCCCGCGCGGCCGCCGATCAGCTCCTCCCACTCGCCCGGCTGCCAGTTGTCGGGCCGGATCCAGCTCCGCGCGGCCTCCCGCCCCTCGCCGTCGGACACCACGACGGGCAGCGGGGAGTGATCCGGGGCCCGGACCCGGACGCCCGCCGGGAAGACGAAGCTCGGACCGCCGGTGATCGCGGGGGTCGTCGCGCCCGCGCCGGTCGCCTCCGGACCGTCCGTCCCCGGGGCCGTCGCCGCCCGGTCGCCCAGGGACGCGGCCAGGCGGACGAGCGCGGCGGGCGGCTCACCGGGCCGGTACGCCTCGTCCGCGCCCTCGGCCAGCGCCGCCTCGCGGAGCCCGGCGCCGACCTCCGGCGCGACGGCCAGCAGCCGGGCCCGGGGAGACCACGCCCACACCGCTCGCGGTGTGGACTTCCGCAGCAGGAACGGCGGTTCGTCGGCGGCGGGGTCGAGCCCGTGGATGACGTCCACTTCCGTGGTCAGCAGTCGTTCCTCGTCCCAGATCATGCCGTCCACTCTTCCCCCGCCCCGCCCGCCGGGACAAGCGAGTTCGGCGGAACGCGGGACGTCAGCGCTCCGCGAAGCGCTCGCCGCATCGGCTGCAGAACACCGGTTCCGGGTCCGCCGAGAGCCGGCCGCAGGCCGGGCAGACCCGGTCCAGCAGACAGGCCGCCTCGCCGCCCTCGGGCTCGGGCGGGCGCTGGGGCTGAGGCTGGGGCCGGGGCGTGGCCCGGGGCTTGATGGCCAGACCGGGGCGTCGGCGGTGGACGGTCACATAGGCCAGGCCGTCCGGCCCGGCGACCAGCGCCCGGCGGGAGGCACGGGGCAGCCAGAGGACGGTGGTCGGCGTCAGCTCCAGTCCGGCGCCCCCGGCGACGGCCCGGCCGCCGCCCGCGACGACGACCAGGAGGACGTCCAGCGCGTCCTCCTGGTGCTCCCCGACCTCGGCGCCCGGCGGGAGGCGCACCAGGTTCGCATCCAACTCACGGCCGGACTCGGCCAGTTGCCACAGCGCGCCGCGCGCTTCGGGGCCGGCGTCGGTCAACAGGCCGTCCAGCACGGCCAGTACCCGGGGTGTGGAATTCACGGCGCCCAGGCTACGCCCCGCCCCGAGGACCGGCCCGTCGTCCGTGGTGCCGCAGCTGCCGTCGTGCGCCCGCCAGCGATGTCGGGCAGACCCTCAAGGCCGTCCCCCTCGCCCGCCGAGCCGAGGAGGCACCGCGCCGTGGACCGCCGACCGGACGAGAAGTACCCGCCCATCGAGCCGTACGCGCACGGCATCCCCGACGTCGGGGAGGGCGACCACATGTACTGGGAGGTGTGCGGCAGCCGTGAACGGCGGTGTGACGGGCGTGAACGGCGGTGCGGCGGGCGGTGGATCCGGCGCCCGGAACAGCCCGGCGCGGGCGGCCTCCGCGGCGGCCTGACACGCGTCACCCCTGACATCCGCGGATATTCAGGCGCATCCGAGGCGTCATGGGGCGGGGCGGACGCCGGGCCTGGAAGTGGGCATGGCAAGCTGGGGGGCCGCTGCATGTGCGACAGCACGCGTACCCCCCACCGTCCTCCGTCAGGACCGGTGCTGTCGCCGGACACAGCGCCCGACGCGACCTTGTCCGAGACCGATTGTGGGGTACCACTTGAGACCGAAGAAGAGAGTCTGGATCACCGCCGCCGTGGCCGTCTCCGCCGTGGCGGGCGTCCTGGCCTTCGAGGGGGCGACCGCCGGCTCGCCCGCGGCCGACGACGCCAAGTCCGGCCCGGCCGGGACCGGCCCGGCGCGGGCCGATGTGCGGGCGACCGCCCTGAAGGTGGCCGGTGACGGCACCACCGCCGCCCTCGGCCGACGGGACACCGCCCCGTTCAGCATGCTGGGCGTCACCTGGACCGACCCGGCGGCGAAGGTCACCGGGACCGTGGAGGTGCGGACCCGGTCCGCCGCCGACGGGCGGTGGACGCCGTGGCTGCCGCTGGACACCGATGTCACCGGGCGCGCCGAGAGCGGCCGGTCCGGCGTGCGCGGCAGCACCGAGCCGCGCTGGGTCGGCCCGTCCGACGGCGTCGAGGTACGGGTCGGCGCGGGCGGCGGGGTCTCCGCGAAGCTGCCCGCCGGGCTGCGGCTGGACACCGTGGACCCGGGCCGCACCGGCGCCTCGAACGCCGCCTTCGCCACCGACGCGGAACCCGCCGCGTTCGCCGCCGCCGACCCGGCCGCCGCGGACGACCCCTCGGCCGGCCCCGGCGCCGACCCGTCCGGCCCCGCCGGCTCCGAGCCGCCCGCGCCCGGCACCGGTGCCGACCCGGCCGACGCGGCGACCCCCTCCGCACCCTCCGCGCCCGGCGCCTCCGAGCCGGCCGGCCAGACGCCCACCCCGCCGGCCACCGCCCCCACGGCGTCCGCGAGCCCGTCGCCCACACCGTCGCAGACGCAGACGCAGACGCCCGGCCCGCCGTCGACCGCGCCGAGGCCGCCGATCGTCTCGCGCGCCGGCTGGGGCGCCGACGAGTCGATCAGCCCGGAGGCCCCGGAGTACCTGAACACCGTCAAGGCCGTCTTCGTCCACCACACCGCCGAGACCAACAACTACTCGTGCGCCGACTCCGCGGCGATCGTGCGCGGCCTGTACGCGTATCACGTCAAGGCCAACGGCTGGAAGGACCTCGGCTACAACTTCGTGGTCGACAAGTGCGGGACGATCTTCGAGGGCCGCAAGGGCGGCGTCGACCGCCCGGTCTTCGGCGCGCACACCTACGGCTTCAACCGGGACACGGCCGGCATCGCCGTCATCGGCACCTACACGGACACCGCCGCCCCGAGCGCGGCCACCACCGCCGTGGCCCGGGTCGCCGCGTGGAAGCTCGGCCAGTACAAGGTCGACCCGGCGGGCACCACCAGGCTGACGGCCGGGGCGACCCAGAAGAACTTCGCGGGCACCGCGTTCACCACCGGCACGGCCTACACCTTCAACACCGTCTCCGGCCACCGCGACGGCTTCAACACCCAGTGCCCCGGCACCAAGCTGTACGGGCAGCTGCCCGCGATCCGCGCCCTCGCCGGGGGCTCTGTCACCGGGCTGGCCGTCAAGTCCGTGACCGGCGCCGGGCTCTCGGGCTCGACGTACTACGCCCAGTCCGCCGTGACCGTCGGCTGGTCGGCGTCGACCCCGAGCGCGTTCGTCTCGAAGTACGAGCTGCTGGTCGACGGGCAGGCCGTGGCCACCACCGCGGGCACCGCGACCTCCGCCAAGGCGACGCTCGCCGTCGGCAGGCACACGGTCCAGGTCCGCGCCACCCACCAGTCCGGCAAGGTCAGCACGTCCCCGGCGGTCACCGTGGTCGCCGACCGGACGGCGCCCTCCTTCACCGCCAAGCCGAACCTGGCCCTGCGCACCGGCACCGTCAACACCGCCGGCGTCCCGCTCACCCTCCAGTGGAAGGCCACCGACGCCGCCGCGCTCAAGGAGGTCCGGCTCACCGCCCCGGTCGCCAGGACGTACGGTCCGACCGTGACCAGCGCCTCGCACACCGCGAAGTCGGGCACCGCGACCAAATGGGCCATGACCGCGTACGACCAGGCGGGCAACACCGCCGCCGCGTCCGTCTCCGGCACCCCGGTCATCCTCCAGGAGACCTCGGCGGCGAAGACGGGGAAGTGGACGACGAAGTCCTCGTCCAGCTACCTCGGCGGCAAGTCGTACTCCAGCTCGGCCAAGGGCGCGTCCCTGACCTGGACGTTCACCGGCCGCTCGGCCGCCCTGGTCGTCTCCCGGGCCTCGACCTCCGGCCAGGCGTACGTCTATGTGGACGGCAAGAAGGTGTCCACGGTGGACCTGAAGTCCAGCGCCACCAAGTACCGCGACGCGCTGTGGACGAAGACCTGGTCCGGCAGCGCCAAGCACACTGTCAAGATCGTCGTCGTGGGCACCTCGGGCCGCCCGGCGATCACCGCCGACGGGCTGGTCTACCTGAAGTGACCGCGGGCCCGGCCCCGTGCGGGCCGAGCCGCGGGCCGCCCCGCTCCCGTACCGCGCCGCCGGACGGGGGCGGGGCGGCGGCGTTCACCGCCCGCCGCCGGGCGTCCTGCGTACGGGTCGCCGCCGTACGCGTCACCGCCGTACGGCGCGCCGGCGCGGGGAGTGCCTCGGTATACGGTCACGCCGTACGGGTCACTGTCCGACGGCGGACGCCACGGCGACGACGACGAACATCAGCACGAGCACGGCCGCCATCACGCGGTTTCTGGTCTTCGGATCCACCCTCCGAGCGTAACCGCCGCGCTCAGCGGCCCAGCGGCCAGGATGCGTGCACCTCGTACCGGGGCCGCTCGCCCGGCGTCCCGCCGCCCGGCAGGTTGCTGCGGACCAGGGCGACCTCGCCGACCTCCCACGGGGCGCCCTCGAAGCCCGCCAGGGCCTCGACGTACGGGCGCAGGTCGGCGTCGGCGCCGCGGCTGCGGGCGAGGGTCAGATGCGGGCTGTAGCGGCGGTGCTCGTCCATCGGGACGCCGGACCGGCGGGCGGCGGCGTCGGCGCGTTCGGCGAGCAGCCGCAGGGTGTCGATCGCGCCCGCCGCCCCCACCCACAGCGCCCGCCCGCCGAACCGCCCGGCGCCGTGGAGGCGCAGCGGGAAGGGCCCGGTGCGGTGGGCGGCGCGGGCCAGGCGGGTGTGGAGCTCGGGCAGCAGGGTCTCGTCCACGTTCCCGAGGAAGGCGAGCGTGAAGTGCCAGTTCTCGGTGCCGGTCCAGCGCAGCCGCCCGGCGCCCGGCAGGGCGTGCAGCGGGGCGACGGCGCGGCGCAGCTCCCGTACGGCGGCGTCGGGCGGCAGAACGGCGACGAAGAGTCTGAGGCTGTTCGTGCTCATGCGCCGAGTGTCGCACCGCACCGGGCGCCGCAACCGGCGTGTCCTGGCCTTCGTACGCATCGTTGCACTACGCGGCTGCCCGCGCCCGTGTGGCAGCGGGGAGGAGCGGCACGATGACCGTCGTAGCGAGCGACAGGATCGAGATGGCCGAGACGAGGGACGAGCGGGCTCTGGACTCCATGTTCGAGTGGCTCGACAAGATGCCCGTCCCCGAAGGATTCAAGGCCGAGATCGTCGGGGGAAACGTCTTCATGTCGCCGCGGCGGGACACCCGCTGGGACATCATCGCCGACCTGTTCGAGCAGCTGCGGGGCACGTATCCGCGCCGACGCCTGAAGTCCGACGTGCGCGTCGACTTTCCCGGGCATCTCAACGGCTTCGCAGCGGACGTACTGGCGCTGAGGGAGGACGCCCCGAAGGACGGCAAGGGGCACTGGCTGTTCGAAGGGGTCGAGTTCGTGGCCGAGGTGATCTCGAAGAACACCGCGCTGAACGACTACGGGCCCAAGAAGGACGCCTACGCCGCAGCCGGCGTTCCCGTCTACCTGATCGTCGATCCGTACAGCGGCGAGTGCCATGTCTTCCGGAACCCCGCGAACGGTGTGTACGGCCCCAAGCTGACCGTTCTGTTCGGTACGGACATCGACCTCACCGGCACCCCGGTGGGGCTCGTGCTCCGGACCGGGGACTTCCCCCGCGACTGACCCGCCCCCTCGCACACGTCGGCCCCGGCCGGTCCGCACCGGTCGGGGCCGTCCCGCGTGCGGGCCGCGGCCGGGGTCAGGCCGCCGCGGCCAGCTTCTCGCGGGGGACGAAGCGGATGTGCGGGCGGCCGGGGCGCAGGTCGACCCGGATGCGGAAGCCGCCGACCCGGGTCAGCATGACGCCGACGCCGATCGCCGCCGCCAGGGAGAGCACGCCGCCGACCGCCATGCCCGTGCGGACCCCGTAGGCGTCGCTGACCCAGCCGACGATCGGGGCGCCCACCGGCGTGCCGCCGGCGAAGACCATCATGTACAGGCTCATGACCCGGCCGCGCATCTCCGGGTCGGCGGCCATCTGCACGCTCGTGTTGGCGCTGATGTTGGTCGTCAGGCCCATCATGCCGATGGGGACCAGCAGCAGCGAGAAGAGCCAGACGTACGGCGACATGGAGGCGAGGATCTCCAGCACGCCGAACACGGTGCCCGCGGCCACCAGCATCCGCAGCCGGGTGGAGCGGCGGCGGGCGGCGAGCAGGGCGCCCGCGAGGGAGCCGGCCGCCATGAGGATGTTGAAGAACGAGTACATCCCGGCGCCGCCGTGGAAGATCTCGTCGGCGAAGGCGGTGAGCCAGATCGGGAAGTTGAACCCGAACGTGCCGACGAAGCCGACCAGCACGATCGGCCAGATCAGCTCGGGGCGGTGGGAGACGTAGCGCAGGCCCTCGCGCAGCTGGCCCTTGGCGCGGGGGACGACGGTGACCTTGTGCAGTTCGCTCGGCCGCATGAGCAGCAGGCCGATGAGCGGGGCGGCGAAGGACAGGCCGTTGAACATGAAGGCCCAGCCGCTGCCGACGGTGGTGATCAGGACACCGGCGACGGCGGGGCCGATGAGGCGGGCGGACTGGAAGTTCGCCGAGTTCAGGCTGACCGCGTTGCGCAGCTGGGCGGGGCCGACCATCTCGGAGACGAACGACTGGCGGGCCGGGTTGTCGACGACCGTCACCAGGCCCAGCAGGAAGGCGATCAGATAGACGTGCCACACCTGGACGACACCGGAGAGCGTGAGCACCGCGAGGGCGACTCCGCACAGGCCCAGCGCCGACTGGCTGATGAGGAGGAGCTTCCGCTTCGGCACGCGGTCGGCTATGACGCCGCCGTACAGGCCGAAGAGGAGCAACGGGAGGAACTGGAGGGCCGTGGTGATGCCGACGGCGGCGGCGGACCCGGTGAGGCTCAGGACGAGCCAGTCCTGCGTGATGCGGGACATCCAGGTACCGGTGTTGGAGATCACCGCGCCTGTGGCGAACAGGCGGTAGTTGCGGATTCTCAGCGACGAGAAGGTCCCGCCGCGCGTGCTCTCGTGGGTGGAAGTCGGTGCGGGGGCGGAGTCTGCTCCGGGTCCCGTACTCAAAGGGGTTCGCCTCCTCGAGCGTATGCGGTCGGCTGACTGACGGGGCGCGGCGGTGCGGGCGGCAGGCGGGCCGTGGTCCGCCGCGCCGTCCGCATCGCTACAGGTGGGCGAGCTTCTCCAGCACGGGCGCCGCCTTGCGCAGCGTCTCCCACTCGTCCTCGTCCAGGCCCTCGGCCAGGGACGTCAGCCAGGCGTTCCGCTTGGCGCGGCTCTCCTCGAGCATGGCTTCCGCCCGCTCGGTCTGGCTGACCATCTTCTGGCGACGGTCATCGGGGTGCGGTTCCAGTCTGACCAGCCCCTTCGACTCCAGCAGCGCGACGATGCGAGTCATCGACGGGGGCTGCACGTGCTCCTTGCGGGCCAGCTCACCGGGGGTGGCCGAACCGCAGCGGGCCAGTGTGCCCAGTACCGACATCTCGGTGGGGCTCAGGGACTCGTCGACGCGCTGGTGCTTGAGGCGCCGGCCGAGCAGCATCACGGCGGAGCGGAGAGAGCTCACGGCGGCCGCACTGTCGCCGTCGTGGATCAGGTCAGGCATGTTTATTAGCGTAACTCATTACCTACCCTAAAGACCATTCGTGTGACGCGGGCGAGGCCGGATCGCCCAATCGCTCACCCGAACGAGTGAGTCGGATCCGGAAAGTAACGCGAATCGGCCTGCCGGGCCGTAACCCTGCTTGCCATGGGATCGACTGTGCTGAGCCTGCGGATAGACGGTGAGCTGCTCGACCGGCTCCGGCAGCACGCCGCCAGACGCGGGATGAGCGTCCAGGACTACGTCGTCCAGACGCTCGTCCGTGACGACTTCGACCAGCGCTTCAAGGCGGCCGTCGACGAGACGGAGAAGTTCTACGGGGCGGAGGGGGCCGCGGGGATCGGCGCCGAGGGGTTCCCCGGGGGCCCGGAGGGCGCGTGACGCCCGGGGACGCGGAACGGGTCGGGGACGCGGAAGAGGCCGGGAAGCGGAAGAAGCCGAGGACGCGGAACGGGCCCGGGGCCTAGGCCCCGGGCCCGTTCGTCACGGTTCCGCCGCTCAGGTGAGGCCGAGGGCCGGCATCGCGTAGTAGAAGACGAAGACCGCCGAGACCAGGTACATCGCCACCGGCACCTCGCGCCAGCGTCCGGCCGCCACCCGCATCGCGGTGAAGGAGATGAAGCCGATGCCGATGCCGTTGGTGATCGAGTACGTGAACGGCATCATCACCATGGCCAGGAAGGCCGGGATGGAGAGCGTGTAGTCGCTCCAGTCGATGTCCCGGACCGCGCCCGAGATGATCAGGAAGCCGACCGCCACCAGCGCCGGGGTGGCCGCCTGGGACGGGACCATGGTCGCCAGCGGGGTCACGAAGAGCGCCCCCGTGAACAGCAGACCCGTCACGACGCTGGCCAGGCCGGTGCGGGCGCCCTCGCCGACGCCCGCCGTGGACTCCACGAAACAGGTCGAGGCGGAGGAGGAGGTCCCGCCGCCCGCGGCGACCGCGATGCCGTCGATGAACAGCACCTTGTTGATGCCCGGGAAGTTGCCCTTCTCGTCGGTCAGCTTCGCCTCGTCGCCGACGCCGAGGATGGTGCCCATCGCGTCGAAGAAGCAGGAGAGCAGCACGGTGAAGACGAACAGGATGCCGGTGAGGATGCCCACTCGGTGGAAGCCGCCGAACAGATTGGCCTCGCCGAGCAGCCCGAAGTCCGGAGCCGCGACGGGATTGCCCGGCCACTCCGGAGCGGTCAGCCCCCACGCCTCGCTCGGCAGGCCCGCGACCGCGTTGACGATCAGCGCCACGACCGTCATCACGACGATGGAGATCAGGATCGCGCCCGGCACCTTGCGGACGAGCAGCGCCAGGGTCAGCAGCACGCCGACGACGAAGATCAGTACGGGCCAGCCGTTGAGGTGGCCGTCGCCGCCCAGCTGGAGCGGGACGGTGGTCTCCGCCTTGTCGGGGATGCGGGAGACGAAGCCCGAGTCGACCAGGCCGATCAGCAGGATGAACAGGCCGATGCCGATCGCGATGCCCTTGCGGAGCGATCCCGGCACCGCGTGCATCACGCGTTCCCGCAGCCCGGTCGCGACCAGCAGCATGACCACGATGCCCGCGATCACCACCATGCCCATCGCCTCGGGCCAGGTCATCCTGGGGGCCAGCTGGAGCGCGACGACGGTGTTGACGCCGAGGCCGGCCGCCAGCGCGATCGGCACGTTGCCGATGACGCCCATGAGGAGCGTGGAGAACGCCGCCGTCAGCACGGTCGCGGTGACCAGCTGCCCATGGCTGAGGTAGTTCTCGTTGATGTCCTTCGCGCTGCCGAGAATGATCGGATTCAGCACGATGATGTACGCCATCGCAAAGAACGTGGCGAATCCGCCGCGGATCTCACGTGCGACCGACGACCCCCGCTCGGAGATCTTGAAGTAGCGGTTCAGTCGGCCCGGCGGCTGGGGAGCCGGTGACTGCGCGGAATCGACCGGAGCGGTGGCCGAGGGGGACATGTATGACCTCAGTCGTACGTAGAGGGGGATTAAAAGTGGTCAGCCTTGGACTTTCACACGAATAATTCGAGTCAGCCGTAAGCAGATTCAGTATGAATACATAAACCGAAGATCGCTATCTCCGCGCGTAGACCCATGGGGCGCCTGCCCCGTCGGCCATGCGCCCTCCGCCGATCGCCTGGATTCGTGAGGGCGGGGCCGGGCTCCGCGACGGCGGGCCGGGGTCCCCCGATGGTGTGACAGGGTCCCCATACACTGAGGCCATGGCGAAGTGGACACCGAAGCACGAGGCGCCCGAGCCCCTGGAGGGGCCCGTCGTCGCGACCATCACCGGCGGCACGATCCTCTGGTTCGTCCTCTTCGTGGTCCAGCTCCCGTTCTACGGCTGGTTCGACGACCACGGGCACCTGTGGTGGCTGTGGACCTGCCTGGCCGGTGCGGGTCTAGGCCTGATCGGCATCTGGTACGTGCGCAAGCGGGACGCGGCGATCAAGCGCGCGGAGGCCGCCCGGGCGACCGGCGCCTCCGGCGCGCGGGTGTGACGCTCCGGCCGCGAACGCGAGCCCGGGAAGCGCAAGACCGGGAAACGCGAGAGGCAGGGGCGGGGGTCACGGGCGCGGACCAGGGGCCGGGCCCGAGGACCCGGTGGTCACAGACGTCCCTCCGGTCTCTCCCGTACCACCACAGGACCATTCCCCCTCCTCCCCCGGTCTGATCTTCGGACCCCCGATGGGTGATTCGGGCTATACACCCGTACCGTCGGAACCATGACGCAGCGGGCACCCCATTCCTCCGGCGAGCAGATCCCCGGCACCTCCGGCTCCGACGGCGGCACCGGGCCGGCCATGATCGACGCCGGCGCCGAGCTCGACCCGGTCCATCCGGTGGATCTGCCGGCCCCGCCCGCGAACACCCGCGGGCTGACGGCGGCCGAGGTCGCCGAGCGGATCGCGCGCGGCGAGGTCAACGACGTGCCGGTCCGTTCGTCCCGGTCGGTCCGTGAGATCGTCCGCGCCAACGTCTTCACCCGGTTCAACCTGATCATCGGCGTGCTCTGGCTGATCATGCTGTTCGTGGCGCCGATCCAGGACAGCCTCTTCGGCTTCGTGATCATCGCCAACACCGGCATCGGCATCATCCAGGAGTGGCGGGCCAAGAAGACCCTGGACAGCCTCGCGGTCATCGGGGAGGCCAAGCCCACGGTGCGCCGCGACGGGGTGTCGGCCGAGATCTCCACCTCGGAGATCGTCCTGGGCGACCTCGTCGAGCTGAGTCCCGGCGACAAGGTGGTGGTGGACGGCGCGGTCGTCGAGGCCGACGGCCTGGAGATCGACGAGTCGCTGCTGACCGGCGAGGCCGACCCGGTCCTGAAGCGGCCCGGCGACACCGTGATGTCCGGCAGCTTCGTCGTGGCGGGCGGCGGCTCCTTCGCCGCGACCAAGGTCGGGCGGGAGGCCTACGCCGCGCAGCTCGCGGAGGAGGCGTCCCGCTTCACCCTCGTCCAGTCCGAGCTGCGCACCGGCATCTCCACCATCCTCAAGTACGTCACCTGGATGATGGTGCCGACCGCGATCGGGCTGGTCGTCAGCCAGCTGGTCGCCCAGGACAACAACATCAAGGACTCCATCGCCCGGACCGTCGGCGGCATCGTCCCGATGATCCCGGAGGGCCTGGTGCTGCTCACCTCGGTCGCGTTCGCGATCGGCGTCGTGCGGCTCGGCCGCAAGCAGTGCCTGGTGCAGGAGCTGCCCGCCATCGAGGGCCTGGCCCGGGTCGACGTGGTCTGCCTGGACAAGACCGGCACCCTCACCGAGGGCGGCATGGACGTCACCGAGGTGCGGATGCTGGGCGACGCCCAGGACGCGTACGTCCGCCGCGTGCTCGGGGCCCTCGGCGCGTCCGACCCGCGGCCCAACGCCAGCCTCCAGGCCATCGTCGACGCGTACCCGGACGGGGAGGAGTGGCGGTGCACGCAGACGCTGCCGTTCTCCTCCGCGCGCAAGTACAGCGGCGCCGCGTTCGACGAGGGCGGCGGCCGGACCTCCACCTGGCTGCTCGGCGCCCCCGACGTGCTGCTGCCCGAGCGGGACCCGGCGCTGGACGAGATCGAGCAGCTCAACCAGCAGGGGCTGCGGGTGCTGCTGCTCGCGAAGGCCCGGGGCGAGCTCCAGGGCCCGGACGCCGCCACCGGCGCAGTGCCGAGCGCGCTGGTGGTGCTGGAGCAGCGGCTGCGGCCGGACGCCGAGGAGACGCTGGCCTACTTCGCGGACCAGAACGTCGCCGCGAAGGTCATCTCCGGCGACAACGCGGTCTCCGTCGGCGCGGTCGCCGGGAAGCTGGGCCTGCCGGGCGCCGAGAACACCCTGGACGCGCGCCGGATGCCCACCGACCCGGACGACATGGCCACGGCCATGGAGCAGAACGCGGTCTTCGGCCGGGTCACCCCGCAGCAGAAGCGGGACATGGTCGCCGCCCTCCAGTCCCGCGGCCACACCGTCGCGATGACCGGCGACGGCGTCAACGACGTGCTGGCGCTGAAGGACGCCGACATCGGCGTGTCCATGGGCTCGGGCTCCGAGGCGACCCGGGCCGTCGCCCAGATCGTGCTGCTGAACAACAGCTTCGCGACGCTGCCGTCCGTCGTCGCGGAGGGCCGCCGGGTGATCGGCAACATCACCCGGGTCGCCACCCTGTTCCTGACCAAGACCGTCTACTCGGTGCTGCTGGCGATCCTGGTGGTCTGCTCCCAGGTCGACTACCCGTTCCTGCCGCGTCACCTGACCCTGCTGTCGACGCTGACGATCGGCGTGCCGGCGTTCTTCCTGGCCCTGGCCCCCAACAAGGAACGCGCCCATCCGCACTTCGTGCGCCGGGTCATGCGGTACGCGATCCCCTCGGGCGTCATCGCGGGCGTCGCGACCTTCGTGACGTACCTGATCGCCCGGCACCACTACACCGGCGCGGACGCGCTGGACGCGGAGACCAGCGCCGCGACGCTGACCCTGTTCCTGGTCTCGATGTGGGTCCTGGCGATCATCGCCCGCCCGTACACCTGGTGGCGGATCTGCCTGGTGGCGGCGATGGGGCTGGCGTTCCTGGTGGTGCTGGTGGTGCCGTGGCTCCAGGAGTTCTTCGCGCTGAAGCTGGTGGGGACGATGATGCCGTGGACGGCGGTGGGCATCGCGGTGGTGGCTGCGGCCGTCCTGGAGCTCGTCTGGCGGCTGATCGGCCGCCGCTTCCCGGCCTAGGGGGCCCCTAGAGCCCGCTCCTCGCGCTGCCGTTCCCTCAGCCGCCTGCCGTGCGCCACGCGCGTACGGCAGGCGGCGGCGTATACGGGCACGGCGGCCTGTACGGGCACGTACGGGAACGCGCACGGGCCGTGCCCGGGAGGACGGAGACCGTCCCCCGGGCACGGCCCGAAGTGTGTCGCGGCAGTGGGACGGGCCCTGGGGCCTGTCCTAGCGCACGGCGACGTAGTCGCCCGCGGCGTTGATCGCCGGGGTGGTGGAGGTGCCGGCGAAGCTGTAGCGCCAGTAGCCGGAGGCCGACGCCTTGACCGTGGTCTTCAGGTTGCCGGTGCTGTTGGTCTTGATGGTCTTGACCGTGGTGTAGGTCTTGCTGTTCTTCTTGCGGAACTGGAGCTTCACCGGCTGGCCGGCGTAGCCCTGGTACTTGAAGGTCTCCCAGTTGGCCCGCGAGAGCTTGCCCTTGACCGTGAGGGTCTTGCCCTTCTTGACCGGCTCGGGCGCGGCGTCGACCGTCAGCTTGGACGCCCGCTGCACGCGCACGGTGCTGTAGGAGGTGTTGAAGGCCTCGTCGGTCAGGTTGCCCGCGAGCGCGGCGGGGGCGACGCGCCAGGCACCGGCCAGGGCGTTCTTCCAGAGGTCTTCGCCGGGACGGATCTTGAAGGTCAGCTTGCACGTCGAGGTCGTCGCGTTGACCTTGGTGCACTTGGCCGTGTCCTCGACCGGCAGGACAGCGCCGTCCGCCTTCTCCAGGGTCTTGCCGTGCCACAGGAAGGCATAGGCGTCGACGACACCGGAGGGGTGCGAGGCGGTGATCGAGATGGAGACGGTCTTGGCCGCGGTGCCCAGGACGATGCTCTTGCCGCCGTTGACGACGACCTTGGAGATGACGGGCTCCGGCGACTCGGCCTTGAGGGCGAAGGCCGCAGCCCTCGGCGCGTCCTTCGGGGCGGCGTCGAAGATCTCGGCGGCCGACGTCGGGAGATGCGGCAGGTTCGCGGAGTCCTCCGCGTGGGCGGCCGGGACGGCCAGAGCGGACAGGGCCAGGGCGCCGGAGACGGCGGCCACGGTGGCACGAATACGCATGTGTTTCCCCAGTGGAGAAAGGCCCCGCGGGCACGTGGTGCGGCCCGGGCGGGGCTCGTTCGTCTGTGAGCCTGATGACTCGACAGAACAGACCTGTGAAGGTTGTGAAGGGTTGTATGACGAACGGAGAATTTCTCACGAAACGCGTTTGCCCACCGCCGCCGCCCGCCCCGGCCGGACACCCGGCCGGAGGTCTCTCACGCCAGGTCTCCGCGACCACCGCTCCGGGCCCGGGCCCGGGACCGGGACCGGGACCGGGACCGGGACCGGCCCCACTCCGAACGGTCCGGCCCCACTCCGAACGGTCCGGCCCTACTCCGAACGGTCCGGCCCCGCGCCCGGGGCCGCGCCCCACGCACGCCCCTCCGCGCCTCAGTCGAACCAGCGGTCCCGGGCCAGTTCCCCGGTCCGGGTCGGGTCCTCCAGCAGCGCCGCGACCTCGAAGCGGCGCGGCCACTGCCCCGCCGCCCAGGCCAGGCCCGCCGCGACGCCTTCGAGCGTGGCTGCGTGCACGGCGCCGTCGGGGGTGCGGCGCCAGTCCAGCTCGACGCCGCCCGCGCGCAGTTCGGCGTGCTCCAGGTAGGTGTCCGGTGTGCCGGGGCCCAGCAGGGTCCGTACCGCCTCCGGTACGCGGTGCTCCTCGCCGTCCGTGGTCACCTCCGCCTCGACGCTCTCGCCGAGCCGCCGCACCTGGAGGAGCTCGGCCAGATCGGCGGCGCGCGCCGGGGCGACCGGGAGCAGCGGCAGTCCGGCGGCCAGCGGCAGCAGGTCCGGGGCGTCCGCGATCACGGCGTCCGCCGCGTCGACGACCCGCGTCCCGCCGTCGACGACGGCCCGCAGCGCGTCGGGCAGCGTGACCTGTTCGGGGTCGAGGCCGGCCAGTGCCGTGTACAGCGCGTGCAGTTGGACGGGGTCGACCGCGCGGTCCTCGTCCGCGAGCCGGGCGAGGAGTTCGGCGGCGCCGCCGGGCTCGTCGAGGAGCGCGGCCACGGACGTGCGTACGCCGAGGGCGCGCAGCACCTGCGCGTCGTCGAAGCCGGTCGCGTCGACGGAGTCGTACAGCCCGGCGAGCCGCGGGTCGCCGGAGGCGGCGCGCAGACCGGCCGGGCGGCGGCCGTCGAGCACCGGGTGGTCGCGCAGCCACCAGGCGGTGTAGGGGCGGACGGACCGCGTGGTGCCGTCGGGCAGCAGCACCCGCACCGGCTGGGTCAGCGCGTCCCGCAGCGGCGGCCGGGCGAGCATCGCGAGCGCCTGCGGCCAGGCGTCGTCGTCGACCAGGTCCAGGTCGCGGACGGCGACGAGCTCGGTGGCGACCGGCGGCACCGGCATCCGCCCGTCACCCGACCACCACCCCTCGTCGTCACCGCCGCGCGGCGGCAGATTCAGTTCCAGCCGGTCGAGCACGTCCTCGCACCACACGTCCACGGCGTCCAGCAGCCCGGCGTCGTCGGGTTCCGCGAAGTCGCCCTCGCGGGGCTCCAGTTCGTCCGGGTCCAGCACCACGTCGGTGGCCCGCACCAGGGCGAAGGTCGCGAGCACCCCGCAGGCGGTGAGCGGCTGTTCGCCCCAGCGGTCGGCCAGCTCCTGGTCGCAGAGGGCGAGTTCGCCCTCGCGCATGATCGCGGCGAACGGGCTGCCGGGCAGCACGAGTTCACCGGCGGGGGCGATCTCGCCGTCCTCGTCGGGCAGCGCGAGCGCGCCGAGCCAGGGCTCGTCGCCGGGGGCGAGTTCGGCGTCGCGCACCAGGGTGAGGACGATCTCGGTGATCTCGTCGGCGGTCAGGGCGTCCTCGTCCCAGATCTCGCCCTCGTCCAGCGATCCGGCGACGGCGGCCCGCACCTGAGGGGTCGTCAGCACCGCGCGCGGACCGGCGGGCAGGGCGCCGAGCTTCTCCAGCAGCGGGTGGACGGCGTCCGGGTGCGCGACCTTCAGCCCGAGCCGGGCGAGCCGCTCCAGGACCGGCCCGGTGAGCCCGTCGGGGAGCGGCAGCAGGACCTGGCGGGGGCCGATGGCGGTGCGGGGCGCGGCCGGGACCTCCTCGTCCCGGGCCCGCTCCGTGCCGGCGAGCGGCACGGGCAGGCCGGAGAGGCGGTCCGGGTCGACGCCGGAGAGGCTGTCGTACAGCCGCCGCCACCAGCCGGGGTCGCGTTCCAGACCGGCGAGCCGGTCGATGGCCTCGGTCAGCGGCACGCGGGCGACGCCCAGGGTGCGCAGCTCGCTGCGGCGTTCCACCCCGGCGGGCAGCAGGCACGGCAGGACCTCGGCGAGCACGCGCACGGTCTCGGCGCCGGCGCCCTCCAGGACCTCGGCCTCGATGGGGCGCAGCGCGGCGGCGGACGCCTCGCGGATGCCGTCGCCCCCGGCGTTCCAGGCGTCCCACCGCTCCCCGTCGGCGGCCGTGTCCGCGGCGCCGGTCGCGTCCGCGCCGCCGCCCCCGGCTGTTGCGGCCGGGTCCGTGCCGGTCGCGGACCGGCGCGGGGTGGCGGGTTCCAGGAACGCGACGCGGGGCAGCCGCTGGAGGATCGCGCCGCGCAGGGCTCCGTCCAGTTCGCCCTTGCCGAGCGGTCCGGGCACGAGGTCGATGGTGTCGATGGACACCGGCCGCCAGTCGGCGAGCAGTTCGGCGTAGGCGTCGGCCGCGCGCTGCACCAGGAAGTCGGTGAGCGGTCCCGGGGCGGGGTGGCGGCGGGTGGTGTCGAGCGGCAGCGACGCGATGAGCAGCGCGGGGATGCCGAGCGGTTCGTCGGTGGGGGTCGGGGCGTGGACGACGGGGGCGGTGCGGGGGCGCACCGGGGCGCCCTCGGCGTCGACCGGGACGGCCCAGGTGACCGCCCAGTGCGGGCGCAGCCGCTCCTCGCGGGGGCGGTCGGCGAGCAGGGCCGCCTCGACGGGGCCGTGGTGGGTGACGGTGCGCCAGCGGTGCGTGCCGTGCGCGGAGTCCTCGATGTGGGTGTACGGGCCGCGCCGGGCGCGCCGCAGGGTCCGCACGGTGTCCGGGGTCTCGATGACGATCTCGTCGAGGCCGCGCAGGGTGAGCAGCAGCGCGTCGTCGACCGCGGCGAGCAGCCGGACGACGAGGTCCTCGGCGCCGCCGTCGCGCAGCGGGAGGACGACGACGGTGTCGTAGCCGTCGGGCGCGGCGCCCTCGGCGGGCAGCGGCAGCCGCAGCAGGGGTACGTGGCCGTCGCGGCGGCGCAGCTCGTCGCCGAGGCCGGGGCTGGCGGTGGCGGCGTCGGCGGCCAGGTCGCGGGCCTCGGCGAGGGACCAGCGGACGCCGCCGTACCGGCCGATCACGGCGGGCTCGTCGCTCACCGCGAGCACCGCGGCGAACCCGACGCCGAACCGGCCGACGGCGCCTTCGTGGCCCTCGCGCTTGGCGGAGGCGCGCAGGGTGGAGAGCGATTCCACGCCGGTCGCGTCGAGCGGGGCGCCGGTGTTGGCGGCGGCGAGCACGGCGGGGGCGTCCGCGGTCGCGGGGTGCAGGGTGAGGCGGAGCCGGCCGGGGACGTCCGCGCGGGCGGCGGCGTCGGCGGCGTTCTGGGCGAGTTCGACGACGAGCCGGTCGCGGTAGCCGCCGAGCGCGAGTTCCTCCTCGGCGTTGGCGTCCTCGCGGAACCGGGCGGGGCCGGCGCCCCAGGCGTCGAGCACGCCGCGTCGCAGCCGCGCGGTGCCGAACGGGTCGGCCCCCTCCGTCGCATTGATGCTCACGCTCTGACTCCGCTCTTTCCGGTTAAGCGTCCCGTGCCGCCAAGTGTGCGCCCGAAGGTACCGGGTCCACTCGCCGGGCGGGCACGCCCGGCCGCGCGGTGAGCGGTACGTGACCTTCGGCACACGGCGAGGAACGCGCGGTGTCGTGCCGCGCGCACCGCGCGCACTGCCTACGGGAAGGAATGCGGAGCTCCACGCCGCCCCCGGCAGAGGCGTTCGGCGCCCCGGCCCGGGGACTGCCACGCACCGGTGAATCATCCGGCGCCACTGCACCACGCACAGTGAGACATCCGACGCTCCTGTCACACACCGTGAGGCATCCGGCATCCGCCGCCCCGCGCAGTGAGGTGTCCGGCATCCGCCGCCCCGCGCGACGAGGCGTCCGGGGCGCGTCCGAGGCGTCGCGGGGCCCGGCCCGCCGCCCCTCCCACGGGCGACCGGGGGCATCGACGCAGGGCGGCCGGGGGATTCGGCGCGGGCCCGTCAGGAGTGGCCGAGATCCTCCGTGGGCTCGTCCGGTTCCGCCGGGACCGACCCGGAGTCGCGGGCCGGACGCAGCGGGTACTCGTCCACCCGCATCGTGTCCAGGGCGTGCGGCGCGGGCTTCGGCGGCTTCGGCATGACCGCCGCCTCGGAGTGCCCGCCGCATCCGTACGACAGGGACACCACATGCCCGTCCGCCGGCCCGAACTCGTTGGCGCACACCCCGAAGGCCTGCCGCAGCGAGCCCGCCAGCGGCACCAGGAACGCGCAGGTGACGCAGGTCGCCGGGGCGGCCTGGGCCATGGGCGTCCGCGCGCCGAACGCCTCGTCCCAGCGGTCGGCCGCCGTGTGCAGCCCGTAGCGGGACAGCACCCGCGCCCGCCGCATGCCGAGCTCCTCCGCGAGGGCCGCGACCGCGCCCCGGCTGGTCGTGGCGGGACGCGTCGTCAGCTCCGCGTCCTCCGTGTCGACCAGGTCGGCCATCTCCCGCGAGACCTCGGAGACCGCCGAGTTCGGCGGCGGCTCGTCCTCGCCGGTGTAGCCGGGCTCCAGGCGCAGGTCGTCCGACTCGGTGGGCAGCAGGTCGCCCGGGCCCATGTCGCCGGGGCGCAGGCGCTCGCTCCACGGCACCCACTCCGGGGCGAGAAGGGCGTCGCCGCCGGGCAGCAGAACCGTCTCGTCAAGGGTGACCTTCTTCGCCCGGGACGCCCGGGCGACGGTCACCGCCCAGCGCCAGCCCCGGTAGCCGGGCTCCCGGCACTCGAAGAAGTGTGTGACGACCCGGTCCCCCTCGGAGACCACGCCCGTGTGCTCGCCGACGACCCCCGGAGCGGCCGCCTCCTCGGCCGCCGCGCGGGCGAGGTCCACCGCCTCGGCGCACAGGCGGTCGGGAGCAGGGGTACGGGCCGTACGGCTTCGCGTCGTCGCAGCACTCACAGGTCTCGCTTCTCTCCTACGCCAGTCTCACGGGCGCGCCTGCTCATCCATCGATTTCGGCCATGACGGGTGGAGGCGGAGCGGACCTGGGGGCCGCGTCGACGTCCACACCCGCCGTGCCTGCCTCGGGCGTGCCTTCTGCTATCCATTCTGCGGGATCGCCGAGAGGCGCGCGGCCGAGAACAACCGCCGGTGGCGCGCTACGCACGCTACCCCCTTCGTCGTCCCCCGCCCACCTGCCCGTCCCGAACCGCGGACGTGCGGCCCGGCGCCGGGCCGGAGCACGGTACGGAACCGGCCACTGGCCCGACAGGGCGGAGTGCGCCCGCGCCCCGGACCGGTCCCGGTTCGCGATCCCTCCCACTGGGGCACTATGACGGCGTGACGTCCGCCCGGTCGCACCAGGATCCCGGCCCCCTCCGCAGGGCGGGCCGGGCGGCCGGCCGTGCCCTGCGCGCCCCTTTCACCGGCGCCGCCCGGGGCATCCGGCGCGCGACGCACGCGCACGGCGCCGGGGAGTCCGGCCTCGGCAAGCTGATCGAGCTGCACGCGGTGAACGGCGCGGGCGACGTGATGATCACGGTGGCGCTGGCCTCGACCGTGTTCTTCTCCGTGCCGACGGACGAGGCCCGCGGCCGGGTCGCGCTCTACCTCGCCGTCACCCTGGCCCCCTTCGCCCTGCTCGCGCCCGTGGTCGGGCCGCTGCTGGACCGGCTGCCGCACGGCCGCCGCGCCGCGATGGCGGGGGCGATGCTGGCCCGGGCGGTGCTGGCGCTCGCCATGTCGGGCGCGGTCGCCACCGGCGGCCTGGAGCTGTATCCGGCGGCGCTGGGCGTGCTGGTCTGCTCGAAGGCGTACGGGGTGGTGCGCAGCGCGGTCGTGCCCCGGCTGCTGCCGCCCCGTATCTCGCTGGTGAAGGCGAACGCCCGGGTCACCCTCGCCGGGCTGCTGGCGACCGGGGTCGCCGCCCCGGTCGGGGCCGGGCTCCAGTTCCTCGGGCCCGCCTGGCCGCTGTACGGGGCGTGTCTGGTCTTCCTCGGGGGCACGGTGCTCGCCTTCACGCTGCCCGGGGCGGTCGACTCCGCGAAGGGCGAGCGGAAGGCCCGGCTGGCGCCGCCGTACGGAGTGCTGCCGCCGCGCCCCCTGGCGCAGCGGGCCGCCGGGCGCTGGGGCCGGGGGCGGCGGGGCCGGGAGCGGAACGGCGAGCGGCGGCCCGGGCTGCGGTCCGTCGGCCCATCCGTGCTGAACGGCCTCCAGGCCAACGCCACGCACCGCGCGCTCTCCGGCTTCCTCATCTTCTTCCTCGCGTTCCTGCTGCGCGATCAGCCGCTCGCCGGGCAGAACGCCGCCGTCTCGCTCGGCGTCGTCGGGGTGGCGGCCGGGATCGGCAACGCGCTGGGCACGGCGGCCGGGTCCTGGCTGCGGGCCCGCGGCCCGGAGCTGATCGTCGCCTCGATGCTGGCCCTGGCCCTGGGGGGCGCGGTGCTCGCCGCGCTGTTCTTCAGCACCGTCACGGTCGCCGTGCTGAGCGCCGCGGCGGGCTTCACCCAGGCCCTGTCGAAGCTGTCGCTGGACGCGATGATCCAGCGGGACGTGCCCGAGGAGGTGCGGACCTCCGCGTTCGCCCGGTCCGAGACGGCGCTCCAGATGGCGTGGGTGGTGGGCGGCGGCATCGGCATCGCCCTGCCCCTCAACGGCGTACTGGGAATGTCGGTCGCCGCGGGGGTCCTCGCCCTCGGCGCGGCCACGTCCGTACGGGGGCTGCTGAGCGCCGCGCGACGCGGCTCGCCGCACCCCCGCGTGGCGTGAACGGGAGCGACCGATAGCCTTCGGCTCATGACCGTTGCGTTCTTCTCCGGTAAGGGCCGTCGAATCGGCGTCGCTCTTGGTGCCGTCTCCGCGGGACTCCTCGTCCTCTCCGCCTGCGACAAGCCGACGCCGCTCGCGACCGTAACGGTCGGCGGCAACTCGGTGAGCTCCGAGGCGGCCTGCTACAACGACGGCAAGCCCCTCAAGACGTCCGAGATCAAGAGCTGCCTCAACAAGAAGGCGGAGAAGACCGTCGAGGTCGCGATGGACGACAAGGTCCGTTTCGGCGTCGACCCGGAGATCGCCGACCACGGCTGGACGCTGTTCATCAACGGCCAGCAGGCCGAGCAGGAGCCGTACAAGAAGACCTACCGCTCCATCCCGGGCAGCGCCTTCTTCTCCAGCCAGACCGGCGAGACCGCGAACAGCACGCAGGTCAGCATCGTGGAGACGCAGGGCAAGAACCTCACGGGCATCTGGCACTTCGAGCTCAAGAAGTCCTCCTGACCTCCTGACCCTCCGGTGACCGCGGGGCCGGCCGCCCCGCGCGCCGGCGCCCGCCCGCTCACCCGCTCGCCCCTGATGACCTCTGCCCCCTGACCCCTGCCCCCTGACCCCTGACCCCGAAAAGGTCCCTTCCCGTGCGTGTGCTCGTCGTGACCGCCGTCCCGGCAGAACGGGACGCGGTCACGCGTGCGTTCGGGGACGGGCCGGGGGCGGTGCGCACGGTGCCCGGCGCCGAGGTGCACCGGGTGGACGTCCCCGGGCCCGGCGGCCCGGGCGGCTCCTTCGTCGACGTGCTGGCGGGCGGGGCGGGACCGGCCGCGGCGGCCGCCGCGACGGCCTTCGGCCTCGCCGCCGGCTCCGGCTCGGGACCGGCCTCCACGCCGTACGACCTGGTGGTCTCGGCCGGGATCGGCGGCGGCTTCGCGCCCGTCGCCCCGGTCGGCTCGCTCGTCGTCGCGAGCGGGATCGTCGCCGCGGACCTGGGCGCGCAGACCCCGGACGGCTTCCTGCCGGTCACCGCGCTGGGCTTCGGCCGCGACCGGCATGTGCCGCCCGCGTCGCTGGTCCGGGAGACGGCCGCCGCGACCGGCGCGCACCGCGGCGAGATCCTCACCGTCTCCACCGTGACGGGCGACGCGGAACGCGCCGCCGCCCTGCGCGCCGCGCACCCGCGGGCCGCCGCCGAGGCCATGGAGGGCTTCGGCGTCGCCGAGGCCGCCGACCGGGCCGGCGTGCCGGTGCTGGAAATCCGGGCGGTGTCGAACGCCGTCGGCCCGCGCGACCGCGACGCCTGGCGCATCGGGGACGCGCTGGCCGCGCTCACCGGGGCGTTCGGGAAGCTCGTCCCCGTACTGGAAGGTTGGACCCGCCATGACCGAGACCACGTCTGAACCGCGCCGCTCCCCTCGTTCCCCGCTGAGCATCGCCTACTCGCCGTGCCCGAACGACACCTTCGTCTTCGACGCCTGGGCGCACGGAAGGGTCCCCGGCGCGCCCGCCCTCGACGTCGCCTTCGCGGACATCGACATCACCAACGGCATGGCCGAGCGCGGCGAGGGCGATGTCCTGAAGGTCTCGTACGCGGTGCTGCCCTATGTGCTGGACACGTACGCGCTGCTGCCGTGCGGCGGGGCGCTGGGGCGGGGCTGCGGGCCGCTGGTGCTCACCAGGGAGCCGGGCACGGATCTGACCGGGCGCACGGTCGCGGTGCCGAGCGAGCGCTCCACCGCGTATCTGCTGTTCCGGCTCTGGGCGGCGGACGTGGTGCCGGGCGGGGTCGGCGAGATCGTCGTCATGCCGTTCGACGAGATCATGCCCGCGGTGCGCGACGGCAAGGTCGACGCGGGTCTGGTCATCCACGAGGCCCGGTTCACGTACCGGAACTACGGGCTGCACAACCTCGCGGACATGGGCCGGCACTGGGAGGAGACCACCGGGCTGCCGATCCCGCTCGGCGCGATCATCGCGAAGCGGTCGCTGGGCGCGGACACGCTGAAGCTGCTGGCCGAGTCGGCGCGCGCCTCGGTGCGGATGGCCTGGGACGACCCGGAGGCGTCCCGGCCGTATGTGCTGGAGCACGCCCAGGAGATGGACCCGGCCGTGGCGGACCAGCACATCGGGCTGTACGTCAACGAGTTCACGGCCGACCTCGGCGAGGACGGCTACGCGGCGGTCCGCGGGCTGCTGACCCGCGCGGCGGCCGAGGGACTCGTGCCGCCGCTCGGCCCGGACGCGCTGTCCTTCGTCTGAGGCCCGCGACCCGGAACCGGCCGCTGGCGCGTCACGCGGGCGGCCCCGCCGGCGGACTCTCCGGCGGCGGTTCTCCGGCGGCGGGCCCCGGCCGTCAGACGTCGAGCTGGTCGGCGACCGCGCGCAGCAGGCCGGCGATCTTCTTGCCGGCCGCCTTGTCCGGGTAGCGGCCCCGCTCCAGCATCGGCGTGATGTTCTCCAGCAGCGTGGTCAGGTCCTGCACGATGGACGCCAGCTCGTCCGGCTTGCGGCGCTGCGCGGCCGCGACGGACGGGGTGGGGTCCAGCACCGTCACCGACAGCGCCTGGTCGCCCCGCTGGCCCGCCACGACGCCGAACTCGACCCGCTGACCGGGCTTGAGCGCGTCGACGCCGTCGGGGAGCACGGAGGAGTGCACGAAGACGTCGCCGCCGTCGTCGCGGGAGAGGAAGCCGAAGCCCTTCTCGCTGTTGAACCACTTGACCTTGCCAGTCGGCAAAGCACGCACCCCATCTCAACCCGTGTGCCGGAACGAAGCCTCAGCAGGTCAGGCTATCCAGTGGCGGTGCTCCCCTGCTGGCAGCAGCCTCCCCAGGCGGGACACCCTAGTCAAGCCTGACCACTCGACCGCTGTCCGGAAACGATGCCTGCGCCGCCCGCCGCTGTCCGCGGTGCGGTCCCGCCGCCGTCGGGATCTACCCTGGCGGGGTGAGTACTACACCTCCCGGCGCGGGTGACCGGCTGGTCCGGATCGGCGCCATCGTCTTCTTCGTCGGCGCGCTGGCCACTCTGGTCACCATGGCTCCCCTGTTCCTCGGCACCCGCCCGCTGCCGTCCATCGCCTGGTCGCTCTGCATGCTGATGGGCGTCGGCTTCCTGATCGCCGCGGCGGGCGTGGTCCGCTCGGCGCGCGCGGGCGCGCGCGAGCGATAGCGCCGGCGCGCGGCGCGCGAACCGCCGCGGGGCGCCGCGCGGGTTCAGCGCGCGGTGTACGCCTCCAGCCAGGACGGGAACTCCGTCAGGGAGGAGAGGACGACGTCCGCGCCCGCCGCCCGGAGTTCGGCGGCGTCGCAGGGGCCCGTGGTGACCGCCACCGACAGGGCGCCGGCCGTGCGGGCGCCCCGTACGTCGCCGGTGTGGTCGCCCACGTATACGGACGCGCCGTGCGCGCGCAGCGCCTCCGCCTTGCCCTCCGCCCACAGGCCGCCGATCAGCGCGTCGGGCTCGATGCCGAGGTGGGTGAGGTGGAGGGCGGCGCTGGGCGCGTGCTTGGCGGTGACGACGATCGCCCGGCCGCCGCGTTCGCGGATCGCCGCGAGCGATTCCCGCACGCCCGGGAGCAGCGGGGTCGGGGCGATGGCGTGGGCGGGGTAGATCTCCCGGTACCGCGCGGCGGTGGCGGCCACGGTGTCGGCCGGGAACCAGTTCCGCAGCTCCTCGTCGACCGGCGGGCCCAGCCTGCTCACCACCAGATCGGCGTCGATCGGCGTCCCCGTCTCGGCGGAGAGCGCCAGATAGGCGGCCTTGATGCCGGGGCGGGAGTCGATGAGCGTCATGTCGAGGTCGAAGCCGACCGTCAGGGCCGTTCGCGGGGGCGTGGGCTGGTGTGCGGGCATGCCCCCCATTGTCGCGGCCCGGTCACTCGGGCCGGAGGCCGCGTCCGCCGGGGGGCGTCGGGCCCGGCGTGCGCCGGTGCGGCGCCGCCGGGCCCGGTGGCTCCCGGAGCTGTCGGGGCGGGCGGCGCCTCCGGTGCTCCGGGCGTTCCCCGGTAGGCCCCTCGGGCCCCGGAACGGCGATGCTTAGACTTAGCCAAGCCTAACTTTGCTTCGCCGTCCGATTGGGTCCGATGTCAGCCGCCGCACCACGCCGCACCAGACGCGTACTCGTGACGGCGGCGGCCGTCGCGGCGCTGCTGGTGGCGGTTCTTCTCAGCCTGGCCGTGGGGGCCCGCTCCATACCCCCGTCCGAGGTGTTCGACGCCCTGTTGCACGGCGGGCACTCCAACGCCGCCGAAGTCGTCCGGAACATGCGGGTGCCGCGCACCCTGATCGGGCTGATGGTCGGCGCCGCCCTGGCCCTGGCCGGCACGGCGCTCCAGGGCATCACCCGCAACCCCATCGCCGACCCCGGCATCCTCGGGATCAGCCAGGGCGCCTCGGTGGGCGTGGTGCTGGCGATCGCGTACGCCGGGGTCCACACCCTGACCGGGTACGTCTGGTTCGCGTTCGCCGGGGCCGCGCTCGCCTCGGTCGCCGTGTACGCGGTCGCCTCCAGCGGGCGCGGCGGCGCCACGCCGGTGAAGCTCGCCCTGGGCGGGGCCGCGATCAACGCGCTGCTGGTGTCCGTGACGACCGGGGTGCTGACGACCAAGGCGTCCGCGCTGGACGAGTTCCGCTTCTGGCAGGTCGGTTCGCTCGCCGGGCGCGAGGCCGAGGTGGCCGGGCAGGTATGGCCGTTCCTGCTGGTGGGGACCGTGCTCGTGCTGTCGGTCGCGCGCGGCCTGGACGCGCTGGCGCTGGGCGAGGACGTCGCGAAGGGGCTGGGGCAGAAGGTCGCCACGGTACGGATCGTCGGCGGCGTCGGCGCGACCGTGCTGACCGGCGTCGGGGTCGCGGCGGCCGGGCCGATCGCGTTCATCGGGCTCGCCGTCCCGCACATCGCCCGCGCGGTCGTCGGCGCCGACCACCGCTGGGTGCTGCCGACGGCGGCGCTGATCGGGCCCGTGATGCTGCTGGTGTCCGACGTGGTCGGCCGGGTCCTGTTCCCGCCGAGCGAGGTCCCGGCCGGGGTGATGACCGCGCTGCTCGGGGTGCCGTTCCTGGTCACGCTGGTACGCCGGAAGGCGGTGCCCGCATGAGCGCGCGGACGACCGCCCCGGTGCGGGCCGCCGGATCCCGGACGGCGCCCACCGGATACCACGTGGTGCGGATCGGGGCCCGGGGCCGGTTCCTGCTGCACCGGCGGGCCGCCGTGACGGCCGCCGCCCTGCTCGTCCTGCTGGCCGCCCTCTGCGTCGCGTATCTCTGCGTCGGGGAGAACTTCGTCGCCCCCGGCGAGGTGCTGAACGTGGTCCTGGGCCGGCCGTCCCCCGACGAGCTGGTCGTCGGCACGCTGCGGCTGCCGCGCATGACAGTGGGGCTGCTGGTCGGGGCGGCGTTCGGGATCGCCGGGGCGCTGATCCAGACCGTCGCCCGCAATCCGCTGGCCAGCCCCGACATCATCGGCATCAGCCAGGGCGCGAGCGCGCTCACGGTCGGCGCGATGACGTTCGGCGTCACCTCGTACACCGTGCTGCCGTATCTGTCCGTCGCCGGCGGGGTGGCCGCGGCGGTCCTGGTGTACCTCTTCGCCTGGCGCGGCGGGCTGCACGCCACCCGTTTCGTGCTGATCGGCATCGGCTTCGCCATCGCGCTCCGGTCGGTCACCACCCTGTTCATGACGAAGGGCGACTACCTGGTCGCCCAGCAGGCCAAGATCTGGATGACCGGATCGCTCAACGGCCGGGGCTGGGCCGAGGCCGCGCCGATCGGCTGGACACTGCTGGTCCTGCTGCCGGCCGTGCTGTGGGCGGCGCGGGCGCAGCGCACCGTCTCGCTGGACGACGACACCGCGACCGCCCTCGGGGTGCGCCTCGGGCGGGTGCGCCTGGGGCTGGTCGCCCTCGGCGTGGTCCTGGCGTCCGTGGCGACCGGGACGGCCGGGCCGGTCGACTTCGTGGCGCTGCTGGCCCCGCAGATCGCCCGCCGGCTGACCCGTACCGCGCAGATCCCGCTGCTGTGCTCGGCGCTGCTGGGCGCGGTGATCGTGGTCTTCGCGGACCTGCTGGCCCGCAGGCTCTTCTCCCCCACCGAGCTGCCGGTGGGGGTGCTGACGGCGGCGGTCGGCGCCCCGTATCTGATCTGGCTGATCATCCGTGGTCACGGCGGCGGTCGCGGCCGTACTGGAGGTACCGCATGAGCTCGACCCGTACGTCCGACGCGTCCGACGTGCCCGGTGCGACCGGCACGCCCGGCACGACCCGCGCACCCGGCGCGTCCGGTCCGTCCGGTCCGTCTGGCGCTTCCGGTGCGTCCGGCGCGGACCGGGCCGCCGGCGCCGCCGGGCCCGCGGCGGGGCGGGCCGCGACCGGCCGGCTCGCCGCGCGGGGGCTGACCCTCGCGTACGAGGACCGCACCGTCGTGCACGGTCTGGACCTGACCGTGCCGGACGGGCAGGTCACCGTGATCGTCGGCCCGAACGCCTGCGGCAAGTCGACCACGCTGCGGGCGCTGGGCCGGCTGCTGCGGCCCAGCGGCGGGTCGGTGCTGCTCGACGGGACCGAGCTGTCGAAGATCCCCACCCGCCGGATCGCCCAGTCCATCGGGCTGCTGCCGCAGACCCCGGTGGCGCCCGAGGCGATCACGGTCTCCGATCTCGTCGCCCGTGGCCGACAGCCCCACCAGCACTGGTGGCAGCAGTGGTCGGAGGAGGACGAGCGGGCGGTGACGGAGGCCATGGCCCGCACCGACGTCACCGCGCTGGGCGACCGGTCGGTGGACGAGCTGTCGGGCGGCCAGCGCCAGCGGGTCTGGATCGCGATGGCGCTGGCCCAGGAGACGGACCTGCTGCTGCTCGACGAGCCGACCACGTACCTCGACATCGCGCACCAGGTGGAGGTCCTGGACCTGGTGCGGCGGCTCACCGCCCCGGCGGCGGACGGCGCCCGGGGCCGGACCGTCGTCACCGTGCTCCACGACCTCAACCAGGCCGCCCGGTACGCCGACCACCTGGTCGCGATGAAGGCGGGCCGGATCGTGGCCGAGGGCCGCCCGGAGGACGTCGTCACCGCGGACCTCGTGCACGAGGTGTTCGGCCTGGACGCGGTGATCGTCCCGTGCCCGGTGACCGGTTCGCCGCTGGTGGTGCCGGGCGCGCCCTGGCGGCCCGGCCCGACGCCGTGAACGCGCGTGACATGACGTGCCGCGACATGACCTGACACCACATGACGTGACGTGACGTACGTGACCTGACATGACGCGCGTGCCCCTGAGACGACATGACGTGCCGCGCGCAGACACGACCGTGACCGAGACCCTGACCGTACGTGAACGTGGTCGCGCCCGTCGCGACACCGCGTGACCTGCGTGAACGCAGCCGTACGGGCAGCCGCCGCCCCGCCCTCGCCCCCTCGACGAAAGGCCGCCCATGACCACCCTCATCCGTCGCCGCGCCCTCTCCCTCGGCGCCCTCGCCCTGACCGGGTCGCTGGCGCTCTCCGCCTGCGGCTTCTCGAAATCCGGCAGCTCCTCCGCTTCCGGCGGCGACGCCGCCTCCGCCGAGACCCACACGGTGAAGACGGTCATGGGCGACGTCGAGGCGCCCGTGGACCCCCGGCGTGTCGTGGTCCTCGACACCGGCGAGCTGGACTCCGCGCTCAGCCTCGGCGTACGGCCCGTCGGCGCGACGCACTCGGCGACGGACAAGGGCTTCCCCGCCTATCTGCCCGCCGCGAAGACGAAGGGCATCGAGGTGGTCGGGGAGATCTCCAACCCCAACCTGGAGACCGTCGCCTCGCTGAAGCCCGACCTGATCCTGACCAGCAAGGTCCGCGACGGCGACCGTTACGAGCAGCTCAGCGCGATCGCCCCGACGGTGATGACGGAGTCCACCGGGTCCGCCTGGAAGCAGAACTTCCAGCTGCACGCGCAGGCCCTCGGCAAGGAGGACGAGGCGAAGAAGGTCGTCGCCGCGTACGACGCCCATGTCGCGAAGGTCACCGAGGCGCTGGGCGGCAAGGAGAAGGCGGCCGCGACCGAGGTCAACTTCGTCCGGTTCGTCGAGGGCGCGGACATCCGCATCTACGGCAAGCAGAACTACATCGGCTCGATCCTCGGCGACCTCGGCCTCGGCCGCCCCGCGATCACCGACAAGGCCAAGGACGGCTTCTCGTACGACGTGTCCCCCGAGAAGATCGACCTGGCGGACGCGGACGTCGTCTTCACGTCGACGTACGGAAGCCCGGAGAAGGCCGGGACGACGAAGACGATGAACAGCAGCCTGTGGAAGGGCCTGAAGGCGTCGAAGGCCGGAAAGGTCTTCCAGGTCGACGACCGCCTGTGGATCGCGGGCATCGGCTACACGGCCGCCGACAAGATCCTCGACGAGCTCCAGGCGGACATGACGAAGTGACGGCGTGCCGGGGCACCGCACGTCTCGCGCCCCCGGCCTCTCGCCGTCGCCGCGGCCCGCCCCGGCGCGTCCCGGCCCCGCCCGGGTACGTCCCGGCGCGTCCCAGAGCGTCCCGGCACACCCCGGCCCGCCCCGGTCCATTCCGCGGCGTGCCGCCGGGCGGTCCGTCGGCTGTCGCGGCGCTGCCGCCCGCGCCCCCGCGCACGGCCTCGGGCAGGGCACGGCCCGCCGCGCCGTGCGACGCTGCTCGCGAGGGGGCGGCGACGCGCGAGCCGGAGGCACGGGAGGCGACGTGGGCCCCGACAGGCAGGAGACACCGCGGCACGGGACGGGATCCGGGTCGGCGCTGCGCCGCAGGACCTTCTTGAAGGCGGGCGTCGGACTCGGCTCGGCGACGGCCGGCGCCGGTGCCTGCGGCCCGTCTCCTGCCCCGTCCCCTCCCGCCCGCGACCGCCGGACGGCGGCTTCGCACCGGCCCGAGACGGAACGGGACCGTCCGGGAACACCCGACTGGCGTATCCGTTCGCGGGGTCCGGCGGCGGCCGTGCTCGGGTACACGGACCGGGTGAGCGTGACACCGGGCGAGGAATGCGGTCTGTACGTCTCGACGACCGCCTCGTCCTTCCGCGTCTCGGCGTTCCGCATCGGCTGGTACGGCGGGGCCCAGGCCCGGCTCGTCTGGTCGTCCGGGCGCATACCGGGCCGCGTCCAGGCGGAGCCGGGCTTTCTGCCCGAGACCCGCACGGTCCGCGCGGCCTGGCGGCGCACGCTGGGCTTCGCCACCGAGGGCTGGCCGGAGGGCGCGTATCTGCTGCGGCTGGACACGGAGGACGGCCACCAGCGCTACGTCCCGCTGATCGTGCGCTCCGCGCGGGGCACGGGCCGGACGGTGCTGATGCACGCGCCCGCCACCTGGCAGGCCTACAACCGGTGGGGCGGCTACAGCCTCTACGAGGGCCCCTCCGGGGCGTACGCCGCGCGGTCCCTCGCCGTCAGCTTCGACCGGCCCTACGACTCGAACGGCGCGGAGAAGTTCATGGTGTACGAGCGGGCGGCGGTGGTCCTCGCCGAACGGCTCGGCCTTCCGCTCGCGTACACCACCGGGATCGACGTGCACCGCGACCCGGAGGTGCTGCGCGGGGCGGTCGCCGTCGTCTGCCTCGGCCACGACGAGTACTGGACCCCGCAGCAGCGCCGGCACGTCGCCCGGGCCCGCGACACCGGCACCAACGTGGCCTTCCTGGGCGCCAACACCTGCTTCCGCCGGGTCCGCCTGGAACGGGACGGGGCACGGCCCGAGCGCACGGTGGTCTGCTACAAGTCCTCCTACCCGGCCGACCCCTGCTACCCCTCCCACCCCGCCCTGGTGACGACGGACTTCCGCCGGTCCCCGGCGGCCGACCCGGAGTCCTCGCTGACGGGCGTGCTCTACGAGGGCTATCCGACGGACGCGCCCTATGTCGTCCACGCGGCGGACCACTGGCTGTACGAGGGGACGGGGGTGCGGCCCGGCGACGGCTTCGACCATCTGGTCGGCGTGGAGTACGACCGGGTCACCCCGGGCTCGCCCGTCCCCGAGCCCCTGGAGATCACGGCCCACTCCCCTCTGGTGTGCAAGGGACGCCGCAGCCACAGCGACTCGGCGTACTACACCGCGCGAAGCGGCGCGGGCGTCTTCGCGACCGGCACCATGCGGTGGGTGGAGGGCCTGATGGCCGGAACCCCCGACGGGGGTCGCGACCACGGCATGGACGCCCGCACCCGCACGTTCGTCACCCGCGCGACGGAGAACCTGCTGCGCGCCTTCGCCCAGGGCCCCGCAGCCCACCACCGGCCCGCACCGCGTCCGAACGTGACGGAGGTGTACGGGGGCCGGGCATGACGGCCCGCCGCCCGCGCTCACCCCGCCCGTCGCCGCGCCCGCCACACCAGGAACGCCGCCGAGGCGATCGCGGCCGTCCGGACCAGCACCGGCCACATCCCGCTCATCGCCTCCCCCAGGCCGTCCCGCGCGATCGGCTCGCCCCAGCGGCCGTCCATGCGGCCCCAGAGCCAGACGATCCCGCCCGCCACCACCACGCCCGGCAGCCCCATCGCCGCCCACTTCGCCTCGGCTCGGGACAGCGTCCGCGAGCTGTACGCGAGCAGCCAGCCGGCCCCCAGCGCCAGCCAGGAGCCCAGTACCGCCCCCGCGACCAGCAGCACGGCGGCGAACAGCAGCAACGGGTGGGAGAACCCGCGCCGCGCCGCGCCGCCGTCCTCCGCCTCGCGCGGGGCGCGGCGGGGCAGCCCCAGGAGCCGTCGGCGGCGCGGTGCCGGTTCCCCGGATTCGGGCGTCTCCTCGGCGGCGGGCTCCTCCTCGTCCCCCTCGTCATGTCCGTCCGCCGCCGCGCGCGGGCGCGGGACGGCGTCCCCGGCCGACGGCTTCCGCATCATGGCCGGGATCTCGATGCCCCCGGTGAACCCCGGCACGTCGACCCCGGCGCCGAACGGCCCGGGCTCGACCTCCCACCAGTCGGGTTCGCCGCCGGACGGTCCCAGCTCGTCCGTACCGGCCATGTGCGGCGGCGAGGGGACCCGTCCGGGCATCGGCGGCGGGGGCGCGTCGCCCGCCGCACGTTCCTCCCACTCCTCCGAATCCCCCGAACTCTCCGGCTCCCCCGAACCCTCGGGGAAGTCCGGCGGGCCCGGGAGCTCCGCGCCCCTCTGGCCGGCCCGGTCGTCCGGGCCCGGCCCGCCGGCCCCGCGGCCCGCCGGGCTCCCGGCCGACCTCTCGGCGCTCGTACCCGTGCCCGTACTCGTACTCGTGCCCGTACTGGTACCCGCCCGGGGCGCGCTCCCGGCGGAACCGGCCTTCCGCAACAACCCCCGGCGCGCCTCGCGCGGACCGGGGACGTCCCGGCCCTGCGCCGCGCCGCGTTCCGGCCGCTGCTGCGGCGGCTGCGGCTGCGACTGCGCGGGGCCGTCGCCGGACGTGGCCGCGGCGGCGACCAGTTCGTCCGGCGTACCGAGCCTGCCGATGATCCGGCGGACCGCCGCCGGGCTGTCCGCGGACTGCTCCCGGCGCTGCCGGTCGATCTCGCCCCGGAGCGTCGACACCAGCCTCATCCGGTCGCCCGAGGACAGCTGTTGCTGCTGGGCCAGGTCCCCGACCCGGCTCAGGTAGTCGTAGACGAGCTGATCGCTCTCGATCCCCACGCGCTGGTTCCCCTCCTGCCGCCCCTGCTCCGCCGACGGTAGCGTCCGGGCCCGCCCGGGGCGACCACCACGACGAGGCCGACGAGGACCGCGAGGCGGCGGCGACCACGGCCAGACCGGCGAGAACGGCGAGGCGGCGGCGACCACGGCCAGGCCGGCGAGAACGGCGGGGCGGCGGCGACCACGGCCAGACCGGCGAGAACGGCGAGGCGGCGGCGACCACGGCGAAAACCGGACGGCGGCCCGACGGCGAACTGCCCGACCCGCCGGAACGCGCCCCGTCGGCGAGCCGCCCCGACGCCGGACGGCGACCGGCCCCCGACGCGCCGGGCCGCACCCCGCCACGGACCGGATGGGGGCGGCCCGGGACGGACAGCGACTAACGTGGGGCGGATGGGGACGACCACACGACCGCGGACGCTCGCCGAAGCCCTCCGCGCCCGGGACGACGAGTCGCTGGCGGCGCTGTTGCGGGCCCGCCCCGACCTCCTCACCCCCGTGCCCAACGACATCACCCAGCTCGCGACGAGGGCCGGCACCCGTGCCTCCGTTATACGGGCGCTGGAACGGCTGGACCGGTTCGCCCTGCAGACCGCCGAGGCGCTCGCCGTGGCCCCCGACCCCGCCGCCTACGAAACGCTGCTCGGCCTGCTCACCGGCGACGGCCGGGACGGCCGTGACGGCCGTGACGGCCGTGACACCGGCGATCGGCTGGTCGGCGCACCCGGCACCCACGCCCACACCGACACCGACACCGACACCGACACCGACAGCACCCTCGCCGGGGCGATCACGGACGCGCTGCCCGCCGCCCTGGGCACCCTGCGCGAACAGGCCCTCGTCTGGGGGGAGGACGACCAGCTGCGCCTGGTGCGCACCGCGCGCGAGCTCCTCTCCCCCTCCCCGCGCCGCCCTTCCCCCACCGGCCTGGGCCCGACCGTCGCGGAGGCCACCGCCGGGATGTCGCCGGGCCGCCTCCAGGAGATCCTGACGGCGGCCGGACTGCCCGCCACCCATGACCCGGTCTCCGCGGTGGCGGCCCTGACCGGGCTCTTCACCGACCGGGCCGCCATGGCCGGGCTGCTGGACACCGCCCCCGCCGAGGCCCTGTCCGTCCTGGACCGGCTGGTGTGGGGACCCCCGTACGGAGAGGTGACCCCGGACCCCGCCCCACCGGTGCGGTGGCTGCGCGACCGGGGGCTGCTGCTGCCCGTGTCCGCCCGTACCGTGGTGCTGCCCCGCGAGGCCGCCCTGCATCTGCGGGCCGGCCGCGCCCACCGCGTACCGGAACCGCGGCCGCCGGCCGTCGAGCCGCTCGCGCACCGCGATCCCCAGGCTGTGGACAGCGCGGCGGCCGGGCAGGCGTTCCTCGCGGTGACGACCGTCGAGGAGCTGCTGAAGGGCTGGAACGGCGGCGGCCCCGCGATGCTGCGGGCCGGCGGGATCGGCGTACGCGACCTGAAGCGGACCGCCACCGCGCTCGACGTCCCCGAACCGGTCGCCGCGTTCTGGATCGAGCTCGCCCACGCGGCCGGGCTGGTGGCGTCCGACGGCGCGGCCGACGAACGGTACGCGCCGACGCCCGCGTATGACGACTGGGCCGACCTCCCCGCCGAGGAACGCTGGGTGCACCTCGCCGCCGCGTGGCTCGCCGCCACCCGCACCGCGGGCCTGGTCGGCGGCCAGGACGCCAAGGGCCGGGCGCTGTCCGCCCTCGGCCCCGGACTCGACCGCTCGGCCGCCCCCGAGGTCCGCCACCGCGTCCTCGCCCTCCTCGCCGCCCTGGAACCGGGCACCGCCCCCGACCCGGAGACCGTGCTCGCCCGGCTCCGCTGGGAACGCCCCCTGCGCGGGGCCGCCGGGTCCGCCGCCCCCACGGCGTCCGCGCCCGGTCCGGGTTCTCATCCCGGCTCCGGCTCCGACGGGGAGACGGTGGAGCTGCGGTCCCGCCTCGCCCTGTGGACGCTGAACGAGTCCGAGCTCCTCGGCATCACCGGGCGCGGCGCGCTGGCCTCCGCCGCCCGGGCCCTGCTCGGCCCCGGACCCGCCGAGGCCGCCGCGGGGCGCGAAGCGACGCCCGACTCCGCGCTCGCCGAGGCCGCCGCGCTGCTCGCCCCGCTGCTCCCCGAGCCCCTGGACCACGTCCTGCTCCAGGCCGACCTGACGGCCGTCGCGCCCGGTCCGCTGGTACGCCCCCTGGCCGAGGCGCTCTCCGTGCTCGCGGACATCGAGTCGAAGGGCGGCGCCACCGTCTACCGCTTCACCCCGGGGTCGGTGCGCCGCGCCCTGGACGCCGGGCAGTCGGCGGCCGACCTGCACGCCTTCCTCGCCGCGCACAGCCGCACCCCGGTGCCGCAGCCGCTCAGCTACCTCATCGACGACGTGGCCCGCCGCCACGGCCATCTGCGGATCGGCGCGGCCTCCTCGTACGTGCGCTGCGACGACGAGTCCACGCTGAACGAGATCCTCGCCGACCGGCGCGCGTCCACCCTGCGCCTGCGCCGGCTCGCCCCGACGGTCCTGGCCGCCCTGGCCGACCCGGCGTCCCTGCTCGAAGGGCTGCGCGAGATGGGGTACGCGCCGGCCGCCGAGTCCGCCGAGGGCGACGTCCTCATCACCCGCGCGGGCGCCCACCGCACCCCGCCGCGCACGCCTCCCGCCCCCGTGCCCGAGGGCCCGCCGGTCCCCGACGCCGTCCTGCTCGGCGCGGCGGTCCGGGCGATCCGCGCCGGGGACGCCGCCGCCACGGTGGCCCGCAAGGATCCGGCCCAGCCCGCCGACGCCCCGCCCGCCCCGCCCGGCTCCCTGCCCCGCACGTCCGCCGCCGAGACCCTCGCCACCGTCCAGGCCGCCGCGCTGACCGGCTCGGCGCTCTGGATCGGCTACGTCAGCGCGGAGGGCGCCGCCAGCCAGCACGTCATCGCCCCGGTGAAGGTCGAGGGCGGCTACGTCACGGCCTACGACCACACGGCGGACGGCGTCCGCACCTACCCCCTGCACCGCATCACGGGCGTGGCCGAACTCGCCGACGACGCGACGCCGTGACCGCGCGTCCGGTCCGGGGCCGGTCCGGGTCCGGACCGTGTGGCGCACGACCCACGCACCGGGCCCGCGCATGCGGCAGACTGGACGTTTGGCCGTTCCCGGCCGCTCCCCGCAGCAGAAAGGGCCGACGCGCGTGACCGGACCCCTCATCGTCCAGAGCGACAAGACACTGCTCCTCGAGGTCGATCACGACCTGGCCGACGCCTGCCGCCGTGCCATCGCGCCGTTCGCGGAGCTGGAGCGGGCGCCCGAGCACATCCACACCTACCGGCTGACCCCGCTCGGGCTGTGGAACGCGCGGGCCGCCGGGCACGACGCCGAGCAGGTCGTGGACGCGCTCGTGCAGTACTCGCGCTACCCCGTCCCGCACGCGCTGCTCGTCGACATCGCCGAGACGATGGCCAGGTACGGCCGCCTCACGCTCTCCAAGCACCCGGTGCACGGTCTGGTGCTGACCTCCACCGACCGGCCGGTGCTGGAGGAGGTGCTCCGGTCGAAGAAGATCCAGCCGCTGGTCGGGGCGCGGATCGACCCGGACACGGTGGCCGTGCACCCGTCGGAGCGCGGGCAGATCAAGCAGACGCTGCTGAAGCTGGGCTGGCCGGCCGAGGACCTGGCCGGCTACGTCGACGGCGAGGCGCACCCGATCGAGCTCGCCGAGGACGGCTGGGCGCTGCGCCCGTACCAGCAGCAGGCCGTCGAGGGGTTCTGGCACGGCGGCTCCGGGGTCGTGGTGCTGCCCTGCGGCGCGGGGAAGACGCTGGTCGGGGCCGGTGCGATGGCGCGGGCCAAGGCGACCACGCTGATCCTGGTGACGAACACCGTGTCGGCCCGGCAGTGGAAGCACGAGCTGGTGAGGCGGACCTCGCTGACCGAGGACGAGATCGGCGAGTACAGCGGCACGCGCAAGGAGATCCGGCCGGTCACCATCGCGACGTACCAGGTGCTGACGACCCGCCGCAAGGGCGTCTACCCGCACCTGGAGCTGTTCGACTCCCGGGACTGGGGTCTGGTGGTCTACGACGAGGTGCATCTGCTGCCCGCGCCGGTCTTCAAGTTCACCGCCGACCTCCAGGCGCGTCGGCGTCTCGGCCTCACCGCGACGCTGGTGCGCGAGGACGGCCGCGAGTCGGACGTGTTCTCGCTGATCGGTCCGAAGCGGTTCGACGCCCCGTGGAAGGAGATCGAGGCCCAGGGGTACATCGCGCCCGCCGACTGCGTCGAGGTGCGGGTCGATCTGACGGACTCGGAACGGCTGGCGTACGCGACGGCGGAGTCCGAGGAGAAATACCGGTTCTGCGCCACGACCGCGACGAAGCGGAGGGTGACCGAGGCGCTGGTGCGCAAGCACAAGGGCGAGCAGACGCTGGTCATCGGGCAGTACATCGACCAGCTCGACGAGCTGGGGGCGCATCTGGACGCGCCGGTGATCAAGGGCGAGACGAGCAACGCGCAGCGGGAGAAGCTGTTCGACGCGTTCCGCGAGGGCGAGATCAGCGTCCTGGTGGTGTCGAAGGTCGCGAACTTCTCGATCGACCTCCCGGAGGCGACCGTCGCCATCCAGGTGTCGGGGACGTTCGGCTCGCGGCAGGAGGAGGCGCAGCGGCTGGGCCGGGTGCTGCGGCCGAAGGCGGACGGGCACGAGGCGCGGTTCTACTCGGTGGTGGCCCGCGACACGATCGACCAGGACTTCGCGGCGCACCGCCAGCGTTTCCTGGCCGAACAGGGCTACGCGTACCGGATCGTGGACGCCGACGAGCTGCTGAGCGGCGGCTGATCCCGTTCCGGGGCGGCGTCCGGGCCGGCTGCTCGGACGCCGCTCAGCGCGTGCGGCCGCGGACGCCGGCCTCCTCGGCGTACTCGCCCATGACGATCACGCCGAACGCGGCGCGGGCGTAGACCTTGACGGCGCGCAGGGCGTCGCCGAAGCGGTGGGTGTGCGGGTGACCTGTGGCCGCGGTCGCGCCGTGGGCGGGGCCGGTCGTGCGGGGGTTCAGGGTGACGGTGCTCATGTGTTCCATGGTGCTGCGCCGGACCCCGCGCGGGCATCGGTCCCCGGGCGGAACCGGGGGGCAGGGCGCGTAGCCCTCCCGGCCCGTGCCCGCTCCTCTCCGCGGGGGACCCGTCCCCTACGGGTCGCGGCCCGACGACTCGGGGACGGCCGGACAGGACCGCCGCCCGGCAGGACGGCCGGGGCCGTGTCCCGTCCGGGCCCCGCTTCCCCGTCCCCGCCCCGCGCCGCCCCGGGCGGAAAACCGTTGGACCCGGGTCGGGGCGGTCGATACAATCCCCGGTCTGCCCGCCTCCCGCACCGTGGTACCGGCTCTCGCCGGCAGCCGGGGGAGCGCCGCCGACCGGACGGAAACCGGCCGACACCGTACGCGCCACCCGCGTACGCATCCCGTGATCGATTCCCGAGCGGACCGCATCGCCCGGCCGTGCCATGCCCTGCCATGCCGGGGGCCGGGGCGCGGTCCGCCGTCCTGTGTTGAAGAGCCGGAGGCAACACCGTGCCCGCGCACGAACACGAAAGCGCCACCACCGCCGATCCGTTGGTCCGGGAGCGCGCCCATCTCGCCGCGTCCCGCGCCGCGTTGCGCGCCATGCGCGAGGACGTCGAGTCCCTCGACATCCGCGACGTCACCGCGAACTGGGTCAACGCGGCCGTGCTCCAGTCCCAGATCGACGAACGCATCAAGTCCCTCGCCGACCTCGCCCACACGCCGTTGTTCTTCGGGCGCCTGGACTATCTGCACGCGGTCGGCGCCGAGGAGGCCGAGGGAGGCGGAGGCGAGCGGTTCTACATCGGGCGCCGCCATGTCCACGACGCCGACGGCGATCCGATGGTCGTCGACTGGCGCGCGCCCGTCTCGCAGGCGTTCTACCGGGCGTCCCGGAAGGACCCGCAGGACGTCGGCCGACGCCGCCGTTTCGGGTACACGGGCGGCGAACTGACCGCGTACGAGGACGAGAACCTCACCGACCCGGCGGAGGCGGAGCGGACCAGCAGACTGCTCCAGGCGGAGATCGAGCGGCCCCGTGTCGGCCCGATGCGGGACATCGTGGCGACGATCCAGCCGGAGCAGGACGAGATCGTCCGCAGCGGCCTGGGCGGGACGGTGTGCGTCCAGGGAGGCCCGGGGACCGGGAAGACCGCCGTCGGCCTGCACCGGGTGGCGTATCTGCTGTACGCGCACCGCGAGCGGCTGGCCCGCACCGGGACGCTGGTCATCGGGCCGAACCGGTCCTTCCTCCAGTACATCGAGCAGGTGCTCCCGGCCCTCGGCGAGCTGGAGGTGCGGCAGGCGACCGTCGACGACCTGGTGGCGGCGGGCGCGGGCGTCGAGGTGCGCGGCACGGACCCGGCGGCCGCCGCCGTCGTCAAGGGCGACGCCAGGATGGCCGAGGTGCTGCGGCGGGCGGTCCGTTCCCATGTGACGCCGCCGGCGGAGCCGGTCGTGGTGGTGCGCGGTTCGCGCCGCTGGCGGGTGCCCGCGTACGAACTGGAGGAGATCGTCGCCGAACTGCTGGCCCGTGACATGCGGTACGGCGCGGCGCGCGAGGCCCTTCCCCAGCGCATCGCGCACGCCGTCCTGGTCCGGATGGAGGAGGCGGGCGAGGCGCCCGACGACCGGGTGCAGAACGCGGTGGCCCGCAATCCGGCGGTGAAGGCGGCGGTGAAGGCGATCTGGCCGCCGGTCGACCCGGCGAAGCTGGTGCTGCGGCTGCTGTCGGACGCGGAGTTCCTGGCCGCGCACGGGGACGGGCTGCTCACCGCGGACGAGCAGAAGGCGGTGCTGTGGACGAAGCCCGCCCGGAGCGTGCGGTCGGCGAAGTGGTCGGCGGCGGACGCGGTGCTGATCGACGAGGCGGGCGACCTGATGTCGCGCACGCACTCGCTCGGTCATGTGGTGCTCGACGAGGCGCAGGACCTGTCCCCGATGCAGTACCGGGCGGTGGGCCGCCGCTGTTCGACGGGGTCGGCGACGGTGCTGGGCGACCTGGCGCAGGGCACGACGCCGTGGTCGACGGAGAGCTGGGAGCGGGCGCTGCGTCATCTGGGCAAGCCGGAGGCGGTGGTGGAGGAGCTGACGGCGGGCTTCCGTGTGCCGCGCGAGGTGATCGCGTACGCGTCACGGCTGCTGCCGGCGATCTCGCCGGGGCTCGCGGCGGTGGAGTCGGTGCGGGAGGCGCCGGGTTCGCTGGAGGTACGGGCGGTGGCCGATCCGGCGGGGCTGGACGCGGCGGTGCTGGCGGCGTGCGAGGAGGCGTTGACCCGGGAGGGGTCGATCGGGCTGATCGCGGCCGACGCGCGGGTGCCGGAGCTGGCCGCGGCACTGGACGCGGCGGGCCGCGCGTATCTCTCGCCCGGTGAGGAGACCTCGGCGGAGAGCCGGCTGACCCTCGTCCCGGCGTCGCTGGCGAAGGGCCTGGAGTACGACTACGTGGTGCTGGACGAACCGGCCGCCGTGGTGGACGGCGAGCCCGACGAACGCACCGGGCTGCGCCGGCTGTACGTGGCGCTGACCCGTGCGGTGTCGGGGCTGGCGGTGGTGCACGCGGCGGAGCTGCCGGAACTGCTGCGGTAGCCGCCCGGGGCGGGGTGGCGGGAGTGTTCCCCCCGCCTCCCCGGGAGCCGGGGCGGCGGGGGGGGCAGGCGGGGAGCGCGGGGGGAGAGGGACGGGGAGCGGGGGCAGACGGGGGCACCCCCGGCGGGCCGGGGTGCCCCCGTCACCAGCGCGCCGCCCGGGCCGGGCCCCCGTCTGCCCGGCGGGCCGGGCGCCCCGTCACAAGCGCCCCGCCCGGCACAGGCGCCCCGCCCACGAACGCCTCGTCACAGGCGCGGACGCCCCGCCCAGTGCGGACGCCCCCGGTACGGACCCCCCGCCCGGCGCGGACGCCCCGCCCAGTACGGACACCCCCTCCGGTACGGACGCCCGCCCGGTACGGACCCCCCGCCCGTGCGGACACCCCGTCCCGCCCGGCGCCGTCACGCGTCGAGGACCGTCCGCCACTCCCGTACCGCCGCCGCGTCCACCGGGCCCGACCAGCCATGCGGGCGGGCCGCGCCGCCGATGTGGACGGCGTCGATGCCGGCCGCCAGCAGTTCCGGCAGGTGGTCCAGGCGGAGGCCGCCGCCCACCAGGATCCGCGGCTCGTAGCCGGGGTCGTCCTTGCGCGCCGCCTCGGCGACCAGGGTCGGGATGCCGTCGTCGACGCCCTTCGGGGAGCCCGCCGTGAGGTAGGTGTCCAGACCGGGCAGGTCCGCCAGCTGCTTGCGCAGCGCGTCCCGGTCGGCGGCCCGGTCGATCGCCCGGTGGAAGGTCCAGGGGCAGCCGTCGAGCTCGGCGACGAGCCGTTCGACAGCGACCAGGTCGGCGCGGCCCTCGGTGTCGAGGAAGCCCAGGACGAACTCCTCGGCGCCGGCCGCCCGCAGCTCGTGCGCCCTGCCGACGAGGACGTCGAGGTCGCCCGCGGCGAAACCGTCCGCCAGCCTGATCATCACCCGCAGCGGGATGTCCACCGCCGCCCGGATCTCCGCGAAAGTCGCGCGGGACGGGGTCAGGCCGTCCGCCGCCATGTCGGTGACCAGCTCCAGCCGGTCCGCACCACCCGCCTGGGCGGCGACCGCGTCCTCCGCGTCGAGAGCGATCACCTCCAGGACTGCACGGTTGCTCATCGGATCCCAATCCTCCAGAAGCGGCAATAGGTCTAGTCCAATGACCAGCCTACGGGGCGATCACCCGCGGACACAGCCCGCATACGGCCCGAAGGGGCGTGAGGTCGGACGCATCCCGGCCGCCGGCCCGCACACACTCCCGGACGCCTTGAGCATTTCCACCTTGCGTTTAATAGGGGAGGGGGGTATACCTGAAGAGGTAGAGATACCCCCCTGGGGTATGAGGACTCCGTCAGGGAGGACACCCGTGTCCGCGCATACCGCCACCACCGGCACCACCGGCACCGGCTCCGGTGCGGCCGCCGGCGCCACCGCAGAGGTCGAGCTCGCGATCGGCGGGATGACCTGCGCCTCCTGCGCGGCCCGCATCGAGAAGAAGCTCAACCGGATGGACGGGGTCGAGGCCACCGTCAACTACGCCACCGAGAAGGCCAAGGTCAGCTTCCGGGACGCGGACGTCTCCGTGCGGGATCTGATCGCCACCGTCGAGAAGACCGGCTACACGGCGCACGAGCCCGCTCCCCCGGCCCCCGCCCAGGACGAGCGGGCCGCCGGCGCCGGAGCCGACGAGGCCCCCGACGAGCTGCTGACCCTGCGGCAGCGTCTGGTGACCGCCGTCTCGCTGGCCGTGCCGGTGATCGTCCTGTCGATGGTCCCGGCCTTCCAGTTCGACTACTGGCAGTGGCTCGCCCTGACCCTGACGGCTCCCGTGGTCGCCTATGCCGCCTGGCCGTTCCACCGGGCCGCCTGGACGAACGCCCGGCACGGCGCGGCGACCATGGACACGCTGATCTCGGTCGGCACCTCGGCGGCGTTCCTGTGGTCGCTGTGGGCGCTGTTCTTCGGCACCGCCGGGATGACGGGCATGACGCACCCGTTCGAGCTGACGATCGGCCGCAGCGACGGCGCCGGGAACATCTATCTGGAGGCCGCGGCCGGGGTCACCGCCTTCATCCTCGCCGGGCGCTACTTCGAGGCCCGTTCCAAGCGCAAGGCGGGCGCCGCGCTCAGGGCGCTGCTCGAACTCGGCGCCAAGGAGGTCACCGTGGTCCGCGGCGGCCGCGAGGTGACGGTTCCGACGGCCGAGCTCCAGGTCGGGGACCGGTTCCTGGTCCGGCCCGGGGAGAAGATCGCCACCGACGGGGTGGTCGTGGAGGGCGCCTCGGCCGTGGACGCGTCCATGCTGACCGGCGAGTCCGTGCCGGTGGAGGTCGGGGTCGGCGACCCGGTCACCGGGGCCACGCTCAACGCGGG